>NZ_KV794736.1:0-76637 GCF_001808895.1 Corynebacterium sp. HMSC070E08 | reverse complement strand
ACACTATTGAGTTCTCAAACATCATCCGCACACCCGTCACATCGAATTCATCTATTCTCTGCTCTGAGCGGCTGGAGTTCATACTCTAGCTAACAAGTTTATCCCTTGTCAACTAGGAGTTAATCTCCGTGTCACCAGCGTCTCGCGGCGACTTCGATAAATATACGCACAGCCCCAAGCTTCAACAAATCGCCTGGTTAACAGCACTTTCCTTAACCTTCGGCGGCCGGTGCAGATACTCTGTCCCAGAAACGACGAATCCCGCCGCACAAGGCGACGGGATTCGCATGCAGTCATCTAGCGAAGTCGAGAGCTCTAATTAGTTCAGCTTGGCACCGGCAAAGTTCTTCTTACCGCGACGAAGCACCAGCCACTTACCGTGAAGCAAGTCTTCGTCCGCCGGCTCCCAGTCATCGGCTTCAATACGCTGGTTATTGACGTAGGCGCCACCTTCCTTGATGGTGCGTCGAGCCGCGCCCTTGGAATCTGCCAGACCAGAAGCAACCAACAGATCAACGATGGAGCGCGGTTCACCGGCAGCTACCTCGGCCACGGTGGTTTCAGAAAGCGCACCCGCCAGCGTCTGCTCATCAAGGTCAGCAAGCTCTGCTTTACCGAACAGCGCTTGAGCAGCAAGCTCGACAGCCTTGGTGGCTTCCGCGCCGTGGACCAGTGTGGTCATCTCCTGGGCGAGACGGCGTTGTGCCTCGCGACGGAAAGGTTCATTAGCAACCTTCTCCTCGTATTCAGCGATCTCTTCCTTCGACAGGAAGGTAAACCACCGGAGGTAGTCAATAACCACGGAGTCACCGGCATTGAGGAAGTACTGGTACCACGAGTAAGGCGACGTCTTTTCCGGATCGAGCCAGAGCTTTCCGCCGCCGGTAGACTTGCCAAACTTTTGCCCCTGGGCATCCGTCACCAACGGGACGGTGAGTCCGTGAACCTTGACGCCCTTGACGCGGCGATTGAGGTCGACGCCAGACACGATGTTGCCCCACTGATCGCCACCGCCAATCTGCAGGACGCAGCCGTACTCCTCGTGGAGGTGAACGTAGTCATTGGACTGGAGGAGCATGTAGGAGAACTCGGTGTAGGAAATACCGTCGGACTCCAAGCGGCGCTTGACGGTATCACGGTCCAACATGGTATTCAGCGAGAAGTTCTTGCCGACATCACGCAGGAAATCAATGACGGTCATCTGCGAGGTCCAGTCAGCATTGTTGACCATGGTGGCTGCGTTCTCGCCCTCAAAGTCAATAAACTGGCGCAGCTGCTTCTTGATAGCCACCATGTTCTCGTTGATGGTCTCCTGCGACAGCATGGTGCGCTCCCCTACGTCGCGTGGGTCACCGATTTGGCCCGTTGCGCCACCGGCCAAAGCAATCGGGTGGTGGCCAGCTTTTTGGAAGCGGCGCAGCATAATCATCGGAACGAGGTGACCAGCATGGAGGGAGTCACCGGTTGGATCAAAACCGCAGTACAGGGTAATGGGCTCTTCGCAAGCCTCGCGCAGTGCGTCAAGGTCGGTGGACTGGTTAATGAGGCCGCGCCACTGCAGCTCATCGATGATGTTCATGAATGCTCCTTGGAAAGTCGATTCGGTGCTGTGAGAATTAGTTCTGGGGTGGCCACGGTACTGCGTGGTCTACCAGCATGACGGGAATGTCGTTCTCAATGGGATAGGCCACGCCGAGGCGTTCGTTGACCAAAACCTGTTCTTCGGCCAGATAGTTCAGCGGACCTTTATCCTGCGGACATACCAAGATGTCGAGCAGCTTCGAATCGAGACTCATAACCGCTAACCCTACACCTCCTTGGATTCGATGGATGGAAGGGTCCCGCCGTATTCGAGTTTGAGAGCCATGGAATGGTTGCGCAGGTTGCGTACTGAGTTTTGGGCAATGGCGTCTCGAATCTCGCCCATCTCTCGGCCTAGGATCCCCAGCGATTCGCTCATTTCCTCGACAGCCACTGGATTCTTCAAGTCCGTGACGTCGAGGTAAGAATTCACCAGCTCCTTAGAGTGTTCTTCAATCATGTCCCGCACGAGGGCTTGCTGGTGTGGGGCATCGTCGAGGCGGTGCCAATTGTCTAGGACCCACACGGCCGAGTCATCGAACGAGTCCCACGCTTTCTTAACAGGTCCGGGCACTTTGGACTGCTTCAGGTTGTATCGGACGCCCTCCAATGAGCTAATCAGTTGACCTGCACCCGAGGTGGGGGCCTCAATAGCTTTCTCCTGCTTTGGCGGCGTCACGAATCCCGCAGCCGCACCTGTGCAGACCGCGACCAGTGGCCACAAGAAACCTAAACCGCCACCAGTCAACACGTGAAGGACGATAACGAGCGCCGTTACCGCAACGCCGACGACGATCTTCCGCGAGTTCAGTGTGTTCATAAGGTGTAGGTCCTCCTGGGGATAGGTGGAGATTTTTACTGGTAAGCGCGGATTTCCTCGAAGGCCGCGGCGAGGTCACCGTTGAGCGCATCGAATGTCTTGCCGCCCGTGAGCTGAGCAAGCTCCTCCATCTCTTGAATGTTGGCTTCACCATACAAGATGACAAAGACCGGGATCTCCTTTTTCTCTGGGGGAAGCTGCTCATAGGCCTCCTTAAATTGTGCAAAAGTACGCCCACGCGTCACTTCGCCATCAGTCATGAGCACCACGGTCCCAATCTCGCCGCTGCTGGTGTCTACCTCGTTGAAGGCATTGAGCACAGCCTCGAACGTCGCCGTATCGCCATCCGCCACGAGTCGATCTACGCGATCAGCAAGCTCTTTTGTGGTTGCCGGGTTCTGCAAATCGACTCGCGCGCGAGTCGGCTGCTGCGGCTCAGAAGAATATGGGATGAGCTTGATCTGCTCACGGTTACGGAAGGCTACCTGACCTTCACCGTCTGGAGAGCCGTCAGCTGAGCCGTCGATTAGCGGGCGCAGACTATTCTTGAGCAAATCAATGCGCTCGCCCTCCATGGAGCCCGAGGTATCCAAGACCAGCGCCGTGTTGCCAGGGTTACGCAGCTCGTGAGCAAAGGCATCCTCCAGTGCGCTTACGGTTTGTTCATTGGCCGGGTACGGCAGCTCGAAGATGGTCCCGGGCATGTCAGAATCGTCCACACGCAGGTGGTAGCTCCTCAGCTTCTCTGGGTGTTCAGCAAACCACTCGGCAAGTGCCTGCACCTTACCTTCAGCCTCCTGGTCTGGGGAGCTGGCGAGAGCCGACAAAGGGTAGTCCGCCGAAATCACGCCATCGGAGGGGATGACCACCTCAAGATCGACGCCCTCATCCTTGAGCTGGTACAGCACTGATTCATAATTAAGGATGGCGTCGGCCTGCTCCGGATGCTCGCGGAACCTATCAGCCAGCCAACCCGACGATCCCGACGTTAAAGTCTGGTTACTGAAGAGTTTCTGGACCTTGCCCGTGGCCTGGCGGATATCCTTCTCCGTAAGCGCGCGCCCGGTGTCCGCGAAAGCAGTGGTCGCAGCCGATAGCGCGGAGAAGCCCGAGTTTGAGGTCGAAGGATCGGTCATACCGAAGGTAATCCCCGAGTCAGCAATCTCCTGCCACGTTGGTTGCTTCGTGGTCCAGCCCTTTTCCTTAGCCACGGAAGGCTGCACACCGAGTACCACGGGGGATCGCGCCACACTGTGTTCTTTGCGCAGCTTCTCATCGGCACCAATGATGCGCGCATAACGATTGGTGGCAAACCACGTGGCATCATAGGATCCGTCGAAACCGCCTTGTTTCAGGCTGCGGGAATTCGCCAGCGTCCCATCCTCGGTGGTCATGGTGATATCGAAGCCGAGGTCCTGGGAGGCGTCGTCAAGCACCGGCTCCAGAGGCTTAAGCTCCGTGGCCGCCACAATGTTGAGGCCACCGCTGAAGGACGAGCCGGAACCCGGCATATCCACATCATCGAACAAGTCACCTGCCGAACAAGCCGTCAGCGCCATGGCGCTCAGCATGACGAGCAGGACTTTTAAAGACCGAAACATTCCCTTGTACCTTCCTGATGCTTTCCTTGCGGGGCCTTAGCCAACCACTCGCAAAATCTCTTCATAATCCGCCCACCGCAGTGGGGTGGTATCGCCACCATCCACCGGGATCTGGTAGTTATCTGAAGGCTCAATATCGGCAATGAAGTCCGAATTCTCCGAGCCCAAGCCAAGGTTCTCCGCGACTGCTGGGATTGCGTCATTCATTGCTGTGACGAACAATGCGCCCTCGTCAGTACGTGGAAGGACGATGCTGCTTAGTTTCGTCGCCGGTTTCAACGCCAACAGCGTATAGCCGGATAGATCCTTGCCCGCACGTTCTAGATACACGTACTGCTCCGCGGTGGTCAATACCATAGGCATTTCGCCCTTATCCACACGGAGGAAAGCATCGAGGATGCCCTGATCGGTGGTTTCGCCATACCCCTGATCAGCAACGAGGCGGCGCATGATGTCATCCGCCTGCGCGTTGATCTTCTCCTTGCTACCGCTGCCCAGTTCCTTTTCCGCATAATTCGCGGCCGCGGTGTGTACGACCCGGGCATAGCGCAGTGCGGCAAAGGACTGGTCCACCTGTGGCACCGCCACATCCACCACGCGCGGCGAGCCGAAGGACGGGCTGATGTCCCGCCAACGAGTGTCTTTCTGGGACATCTCCACCAGCGTCTCTATATTCAGCGCTGCCTGATTGTCGTATCCCGAAACCAAATCGTGGTCCCTCATGTCCTCGACAAGCTCGCTATGCACCAGCACCAAAAGCGGCTTACCAAAAAACATCGGGGATAGGTCATCCCTTCCGGCTAGTTCCGGATGGGCATCGCGCACATCGGAGGTCCATGTAGCGCCGTTAGGATCCGCGAGCACAAAGTCATAATCTTTGTCCAAGCTACTGCTTCCCTCAACGAAGTCCCGTGCCGGTAGGACATCGAGCTCGAGCTCGATATCGTGCTTTTCCATCGCCTTCGTTGTGGCCGGGTCCTTAAAAACAGCCTCCAGCTCTGGGCTAATGGCGCCCTTAACGTGGTGCGTAGTTGTCGAAAAGCCAAAGCTCGGAAGGGAGCTACCTCCGCGACCTATCACGACGGATACCACAGCGAGCGCAAGGAAAACCGCGGCGATCACGAAGGACTTGGTGCGCTTCTTCGATGATGAGCTGCTCATGTTCTAAATCATAAAGTGATTTTCTTCTCACCGCTGGATTCGCGGCGGGGTAAGGGGAGAAACAGGCTCCCCCCCTTTCCGTGCGCTCTGGTTAAAGAAGAGAAGGTACGTTCGCGACCAACGAGAAAAGGTCCTTCGGGTCGTCGGGGTTCGCGATGATGTCGATTTCGGATTCCAAATCTGTACCCTTGACGGAATCACGCAGGTAGCGCAGTGCAGAAAAATCATTGATGGCAAATCCGACATCATCGAAGAGCGTAATCTGCTCATCATTATCGCGCCCGGTGGCCTGGCCGGTGAGTACCTGATAGAACTCGACAACCGGGAAGTCCTCCGGCTTCTGCTGAATCTCTCCTTCGACGCGTGTCTGCTCTGGGAATTCAACAAAGACCTTGGATTTATCCAGGATGGAGCTTTCGAGCTCGGTCTTGCCCGGGCAATCACCACCGACGGCATTGAGGTGCACGCCCGGTGCAACGTGGCGCTCGGCCAGAATCTGGTTTTGAGCCTTGTCCGCGGTGCAGGTGGTAATGATATCCGCGCCCACAACTACCTCGTCAACGCTCGAGGCGGCCGTAATGTTGAAACCCAGCGGTTCCAGATTGCGTCGGAATTTCTCTACGGCCTCAGGGTCAATATCGTAGATGGCAATGTCATCGATTCCCATCACTCCACGGAAGGCAAGGGCCTGGAACTCGGACTGGGAGCCGGCACCCACCATGGCCATGCGCTTAGAATCCTTCCGGGCCAGGTACTTGGCCACCATGGCGGAGGTCGCGGCCGTGCGTAGTGCAGTAAGCAGCGTCATTTCAGCTTCGAAGGTGGGGTATCCATTGTCAACGTCCGCCAACACGCCGAAGGCAGTAACCGTCTGAAAACCGCGGGCGGGGTTGGAAGGGTGACCGTTAACGTATTTGAAGGAGTACTCCTTGCCATTGGAGGTCGGCATGAGCTCGATAACACCAAAGGGGGTGTGGGAGGCAACGCGCGCAACCTTGTCGAAGCGCTCCCATTCGCGGTAGTCGGCTTCAAGGTAGTCCACCATCCCGGTGATGATGTTCTCGACGCCTTCGCGCTGAATCCAGCGCGCCATATTCTCTACATCAACAAACTTAACTACAGGCTTCATCAAAGTCTCCATTCTTAGTTCTTGTCTTGGTTCTTGCTGTGCGGTGTGTTTCGGTTCCTGGGGTGAAGGTCCGTTTGCGGTGCGGCCGGGAAGCGCGAGGTCGGCAGGTGCTTGGCCTTCCTCTCCGCCGCAATCGCGTAGATTCGCTCACGCCAGGCAAACCACATTGCCGCAAACACTGGGATGAGAAGTAGCGTTGAGGCCAAAGCGAAGGTTCCGATGGGGTAATCGAAAGCCATGAGGATGATGACCACGCCGATGAAAGCGAGAACGGACCAGTCACCAGCTTGGCCGAATGGCGAGCGGTAGTTCGGGCGGGTATAGCGCCCCTTCTTGGCCAGCTGCACGAACTTGATGTGTGACAAGGCCACTGCAGCCCACGACGCCAGTGTTCCCAGCGCCGCCAAGTTCAGCACGATTTCGAAGGCCATTTCAGGCACAACATAGTTGAGGAACACACCGGCAAGGCCGACGAAGGCGGCCATCACGATGCCACCATAGGGCACACCGGACTTGGACATGCGCGCGCCGAACTTCGGCCCGGAGCCGGCAGTAGACATGTTGTACATGATGCGGCCCGTCGAATACAGTCCGGCGTTCAGCGAGGAAATTGCCGCGGTGATGACAACCAGCTGGAAGATCGGTGCGGCATAACCAGCGCCGAGGGATTCGAAGAAGGTCACGAACGGCGATACTTCCGCAACGTAGCTGGTGTACGGCAGCACCAGGGTCAGCAGCAGCACACTACCGAAGTAGAAGACCACGATGCGGAACAGGACGCTGTTGACCGCGCGTGGGATGTGCTTCTCCACGTCCTTGGTCTCACCGGAGGTGGTGCCCACCAGCTCGATACCGGCGTAGGCGAAGACCACACCCTGGATGACGATGACGGCGGGAAGCAGGCCATTGGGCAGCCAGCCACCGGCATCGGATATCAGGCTAAAGCCCGTCGGGTCACCATTCGGGTGACCCATAATCACCACGCCGATAGCCACGACCATGAAAATCAACAGCGCGATGATCTTGATCATGGAGAACCAATACTCCAGTTCACCGAAGATCTTCACCGACAACATGTTGAACAACAGGATGCTGCACACCACGCCGAGAGCGAGCAACCACTGCGGGACAGCGTCGAGCCAGGAGGTGTACTGACCAAACCACTTGATGTAGATGGCCACGGCTGTGCCGTCGGCCACCAGGGTCGCAGCCCAGTTGCCCCAGTAGAGCCATCCGGTAACGAAGGCAGTCTTTTCGCCGTAAAACTCACGCGCATAGGACACGAAAGAACCCGAACTTGGGCGGTAGACGATGAGTTCGCCGAGCGAGCGCAAGATAATGTAACCGAAGAAACCGCAGACCAAATACAAAACTGCGAGAAATGGTCCAGCGGTTTGCAAACGGCTGCCGGTACCGAGCAACAAACCGGTACCGATCGCAGAGCCGATGGCAATCATCTGGAGCTGGCGATTGCCCATCCCCTTCTGAAGTCCGTGGTCTTCCGAAGCATAGACCGCTTTCTCCTTCTCGTGAGACTCCGTGTTGGGCGGGCGAAGTGTATCAGCCATTAGGAAGGTAGTCCTTTCAAAGTTGCGAACGTGCCTTTCTTCACATTCCCTAAGAAAACGTTATAACAACCTAATGAGACTTCCGTCACTTCGGCACCCCCACAGTGTGACCCAGCACATCGATGCCCAGTAGTAATAGATTTGATTTCTACCCCCACACAAAAGAACCGCATGGCCTGAAAAGACCATGCGGTTATTCATTCTCTGTGCGGACTAGCGCAGGGAAGTTTTGGCCCACTCCCGCGCGGCGCCAGCGCGCTCGCGAACCTTTTCGCGCTGCTCCACCACGCGAACGCCAGCGGTGCCACCCTTGGTGGAGCGGGATGCCACTGCCCCATCAATGGTCAGCACCTCACGAACTTCCGGAAGCAGGCGCTTGTCGACGCCCGCCAGTTCCTCGTCCGTGAGATCCACCAGATCCACACCGCGAGACTCCGCGATCTGCACGCAGGCACCGGAAGCCTCATGCGCCTCACGGAACGGCACACCCTGGCGCACCATCCATTCGGCCAGGTCGGTGGCCAAAGTAAAGCCACGCGGGGCCAGCTCACGCATGCGGTCTTCATGGAAGGTCAGGGTTTCCACCAGCCCAGTCATGGCAGGCAGCAAGAGGTTCAGCTGCGCCACCGAGTCCACGATGGGCTCCTTATCCTCCTGCAGGTCTCGGTTATAGGCCAAAGGCTGCGCCTTGAGCGTTGCCAACAGGCCGGTGAGGTTACCGATGAGTCGGCCGGTCTTACCGCGGGTCAGCTCCGGAACGTCCGGGTTCTTCTTCTGCGGCATGATCGAGGAACCAGTCGACCAGGCATCATCCAGGGTGACGTAGCCGTACTCCGGGGTGCACCAGTAGATGATCTCTTCCGACAGTCGGGACATGTCCACCGCGATCTGGGTGAGCACGAAGGCCGTCTCGGAGGCGAAGTCACGCGCTGCCGTACCGTCTAGCGAGTTCTCCGCGGAAGAATCGAAGCCCAGCTCCTCGGCAATCGCCTCCGGATCCAGGTGCAGCGAGGAGCCCGCGAGCGCACCAGAACCATAAGGGGACACCGCCAAGCGCTTATCCAGATCTTGCAGGCGCTCGATATCGCGCAGCAGCGGCTGGGCATGAGCGAGCAGCTCGTGTGCCAGCAGCACCGGCTGCGCCGCCTGGGAGTGGGTCTTGCCCGGCATAATGGCATCCGGGTGGGCCTCGGCCTGGCTAGCCAGAGCCTCCACCAAATCCGTGACCTGAAGTGCGATATCGCGAATGGCATCGCGAATCCACATCCGGAACAGCGTTGCCACCTGGTCATTGCGGGAGCGCCCAGCGCGCAGGCGGCCGCCGACCTCAGGTCCTACGATGTCGATGAGACCGCGCTCCATCGCACCGTGGACGTCTTCATCCGTCGGCAGCGGGGTGAATTCACCAGAAGCGACCTTCTCCCCTAGTTCACTCAGGCCGTTAAGCATGGTGTCCAAGTCAGCGTCGGATAGCAATCCGGCCTTGTGCAGGACCTTGGCGTGAGCCTTGGAGGCCAGCACGTCATAGGGGGCGAGGACCCAGTCGAAGTGGGTGGATACGGACAGGACAAACATCGCCTCGGAGGGGCCGCCCGAAAAGCGGCCACCCCACAGCGCACCCTCGTTAGTCTTATGCATCGATTCCTTACCTTGACCTTGGCTGTGCTGGTTTACTTACCGGTGGGGAAACCGCCGTCGCGGTCACGCTGGTTGGAGATCTGCGTCGACAGGCCGTGCAGCTGGACAAAGCCCTTGGCCGCGGTTTGATCGAAAGTATCGCCGGTGTCGTAGGTAGCCAGGTCGAAGGAGTACAGCGACTGGCCAGAGCGACGGCCGTTGACGGTGGCGGTGCCAGCATGCAGAACCATGCGGATATCGCCGGTGACGTTCTCCTGGGTGGACTCGGTGAAAGCATCCAGGGAGCGCTTCAGCGGCGAGAACCAGAGGCCATCGTAGACCTCCTCGGACCAGCGAGCGTCCGTGAGGCGCTTGTAACGGGCCAGCTCGCGTTCCACGGTGACGTCTTCCAGCGCCTCGTGAGCCTTGATGAGCACCATGGCACCAGGGGCCTCGTAGACCTCGCGAGACTTGATGCCTACCAAGCGGTCCTCCACCATGTCGAGGCGGCCAATGCCCTGGGCACCAGCGCGGCGGTTAAGCTCCTCGATAGCCTGGAGGACGGTCACCGGCTTGCCGTCAATAGCAGTGGGAACACCCTTGTCAAAAGTGATGGTCACCTCGTCCGGGGCATTGCCCAGGTCCGGCTGCTCGGTGTAGGCGTACAGGTCCTTTGTCGGCGGGTTCCACAGGTCCTCTAGGAAGCCGGTCTCTACCGCGCGGCCCCAGACGTTCTGGTCAATGGAGAACGGGGATGCTGCGGACTGCTCGATGGGAAGGTTAATTTCCTCGGCGAAGGCGATAGCCTTATCTCGGGTCCAGGCGTAGTCACGCGCCGGGGCGATGATCTCCAGAGCCGGATCCAACGCGCGGAAAGAGACCTCAAAGCGCACCTGATCGTTACCCTTGCCGGTGCAACCGTGGGAGACGTGGGTGCCGCCGTGAGTCTGAGCAGCCTCAACGAGGTGCTTGACAATGAGCGGGCGGGAGATGGCCGATACCAGCGGGTACTGCTTCATGTACATGCCGTTTGCCTTGATGGTGGGCAGACAGTACTCCTCTGCGAACTCATCCTTGGCATCAACGACGATGGACTCGACCGCACCGCAGTCGAGGGCGCGCTGGCGCACGGACTCCATGTCCTCGCCACCCTGGCCGAGGTCAAGAGAGACGGCGATGACTTCGCCGCCGGTCATCTTGGCCAGGTAAGGAATGGCGACAGAGGTATCGAGACCGCCAGAGTAGGCAAGCACAACGCGTGCAGTCATAGTTATTGGCTCCTTTAAGACAAACAGGTGCTAAAAAATCGAACTTATTTATATTATACAGACTTACGTATAAATGTTAAATGCTGCGGTTGGTGAGTTTCTCACCAAGCTCGCGGCCGGTCAACCCTTCGCGCGCGAGGACGAAGATCGTGTCATCGCCCGCGATGCAGCCGACCACGTCTGGAAGTCCCACGCGGTCGATGAAGGAGGCCAAGTACTGCGCAGCGCCCGCCGGGGTGCGCAGCATGGCGATGTTGCCAGAGAAGTCATGGGACACCACCAGTTCATCAAGCATGCGCCGGAGCTTCTCTCGCGGGCCGTTGAGCTGATCTTCGAATTGCTCCAACTCACCGCCCACCACGTAGAAGGACCGCCCGCCATCGCGCTTGACCTTCTTGGCTCCCAGCTCATCGAGATCACGCGACAACGTAGCCTGCGTGATATCAATCCCCTCATCGAGCAGGAGCTCTGAGAGCTGAACTTGGCTGGTGACCCGGGTGCGATCCAAGATCTCCAAGATCTTGGCTTGGCGGGCATTGCGTGTAGTTGGGGTCGTAGTCATTCGTTTAGTTCTCCTTTTGAGCCGCAAGGAGCCAGACCAGCAGCGCCTTCTGCGCATGGAGGCGATTTTCTGCCTCGTCGAAAACGCGCGACTGGGGCCCATCAATTACCTCAGCAGTTACTTCGTTGCCGCGGTAGGCCGGCAAACAGTGCAGGAAGATTGCCTCGTCCTTAGCGCGGGACATCACATCCGCGGTCACCTGATAGGGCAAGAACGGTGTGCGGCGGTCCTTGCCGTCATCCTCCTGGCCCATGGACACCCATGTGTCTGTAATGACAACATCAGCGCCGTCCACGCCGTCAAGGGAATCGGTCACCGTCACCGTACCGCGCTTTCGGGCACGCTCAACAAACTCCGCCTGCGGCTGGAAACCCTCCGGGGCAACAATGGTCATCTCCACGCCAGCGGTAGCAAACCCCAGCATGTAGGAATTTGCCATGTTGTTGTTGCCATCCCCTAGGTAGACGGCCTTCAGTCTAGTAAGGTCCCCGAAGTTCTCACGGCAGGTCACCAAGTCCGCCAAGATCTGGCAGGGATGGAGGTCATCGGACAAGGCGTTGACAATTGGTACCGTCGCAGTCTCCGCCATGTCCAGAAGGTTTTGATGCGCATATGTGCGCCACACGATCGCCTCAACGAAACGGGAGAGCACCGCTGCGGTGTCCTGGTAGGTCTCCCCTTTGCCCATCTGCGTCGACTTAGTTTCCGTCACGATGGCGTGGCCGCCCAGGTGAGCAATTCCCGCCTCAAAGGAGAAACGCGTGCGCGTCGACGTCTTGTCAAAGAGCACCGCCACCGACTTCGGCCCCTCTAATGGGCGCTCGGAGAAGGGATTCTTCTTGAGCCTTAGAGCCAGGTCGAGAACCTCGGCTTGCTCCTGCGGCGTGAGGTCATCATCGGCCAAGAAATGGCGCACACTCATGCAACTTCCTCCAGTACCTTATGCAGGCGTTCCACCGCCTGGGTGAGTTCTTCATCGGTGATCACCAGCGGCGGGGTCAAGCGTACGACCTCGCTACTTGGGGCGTTGAGGATTAGTCCATGCTGCAAACCTGCAGCCACGACTTCCTTGGCCACCGACTTATTTAATACAACACCTAGCATAAGCCCTCGGCCCCTCACCGACTGCACCGCAGGGGATTTACCAATCTCCTGCCGCAACCACTCGCCCTTGCGGGTGACTTCGGCGAGGAAGGGGACGTCGACAAGCTCCAGCACCGTTGACGCCGCCGCACACGAGACAGGATTGCCGCCAAACGTCGTGCCGTGGGAGCCCGGAGTGAAAAGGTCTGCGGCCTGACCACGCGCAATGGTGGCACCGATAGGCATGCCAGCACCCAGCCCCTTCGCCATGGTGATGACATCCGGGAGGATGCCTTCATGCTGGAAGGCGAAGAAGTCACCGGTACGCCCCACACCCGTTTGCACCTCATCCACGACCATGAGGATGCCGTGCTTGGTGCAGAGCTCACGCACCGCCGTCAGGAAACCTTCAGGTGCCGGGATGACACCCGTCTCCCCCTGGATGGGCTCCAAGATAATGGAGGCGGTGTCCTCCGGATCTTGCTCCACCAAAGCGGTCAGGTAGTCGATGTCGCCATAGGTATAAAACTCCACTCCGCCCGGGAAAGGTTCAAAGGCTTTGCGTTTGCTGGGCTGCCCAGTCATGGCCAAAGAACCCATTGTCCGGCCATGGAAACCATGGTGCGCTGCAAGGACGCGGCGACGGCCGGTCAGACGAGCCAGTTTAAAGGCCGCCTCATTAGCTTCCGCGCCAGAGTTAGAGAAGAAGACGCGAGCCTCGCAATCTCCCACCTTGTCCAGGAGTTTCCCGGCGGCTTCAATCACGGGCTCGCTGGCAAAAAGATTGGACACGTGGCCTACGGCGGCCACCTGGGCGCTCACCGCGTCGACGATCGCCGGGTGGGCGTAGCCTAGCGAATTCACCGCGATACCCGCGAGCATGTCGATGTAGTCTTTACCGTCTTCATCGGTCACCGTGGCCCCCTTACCGGACACGATGGCAACGGGTGGGGTTCCATAGGTGTTGCTGAGCACCTGACCCCAACGCTCTGTCAACTTGGTCTGCGCGGTCACTTGTTATCGTCCTTCCTGAAGACCGTTCCCTCCGGGTAGTCCTCGCGGTTATAGTCATTGGGCAGCACCATCGTGCCGATTCCTCCCATAGTCAACAGCTCCAGCAGCACGGCGTGGGCGATGCGCCCGTCGATGACGTGCGCGGCACTGACTCCGCCTTCCACGGCCATGAGGCAGGACTCCATCTTCGGGATCATTCCGGAATCCAGGCCTGGGAGGAGCGCGCTGAGCTTGTCAATCTCGATCTTCGACACCAAGGAGTCGCGGTTCGGCCAATCGGTGTACAGGCCCTCCACATTCGTGAGAATCACCAAGCGCTCGGCGCCCAACGCTCGCGCCAAAGCCCCGGCCGCGATATCTGCGTTGATGTTGTACACCTCGCCTTCATCACCGGGCGCGATAGTAGACACAACCGGGATACGCCCGGCCTCAATAATGTCCATGACGGCGGTGGGATCGACGCTGACGATCTCTCCCACCATGCCGATATCAGTCGGCTCACCATCGACCTGGACGAGCCGCTTGCGCGCCTTAAACAACCCAGCGTCCTCACCCGAGGTACCCACGGCATACGGGCCATGTGAATTAATGAGGTTGACCAAGCCACGCCCCACCTGACCGAAAAGGACCATGCGAACCACGTCCATGATCTCCGGAGTGGTCACACGGAAACCGCCCTTGAATTCGCCTTCAATTCCCAGCTTGCCCAGCATGTCGTTGATCTGCGGCCCACCGCCATGGACCACGACGGGCTTGGCGCCCACGGTGCGCAGAAAAACCATATCGGCAGCGAAGGCGGCCTTAAGGGAATCATCCACCATCGCGTTGCCGCCATACTTCACGACCACAATCTTTTCGCGGTAGTGCTGCAGCCATGGCAAGGCCTCCGCGAGCACAGTGGCGCGTTCAGCATTACTTAGTCCCTGAAGCATTGTTCCTCCTCGCGCGTTCTTAAGAGCTGTACGCGGAGTTAATCTCCACGTAGTCATGAGACAGGTCGGTGGTGCGGACAAAAGCTGTGCCGGTTCCCCCGGTGCCCAAGTCCACGCGCACATCAATGTCGGCCCCGGAAAGATCAACGTCGCGCGCTCCGGGCGCGCCAGTGGAACCGACGCACACTGCTTGGTCATTGAAGAACACGGAGATATTGTCCGGATCCATCTCGGCATCTGCCATTCCGACAGCGGCGAGGACGCGGCCCCAGTTCGGGTCCGATCCGAACATGGCGCACTTGAAGAGGTTGTCGCGGCCCAAAGTGCGCGCGGCGTTGAGCGCCTGCTCATCGGTAGCGGTGCCTTCCACGATGATCTTCACGCGCTTGGTCACGCCCTCGGCGTCGGCTTGAAGCTGATCCGCGATATCGGCGCACACCGCGAGAACCGCAGCATCCAACTCCTCCTGGCTAGGTTCTTTCCCGGAAGCACCGGAAGCCATGATAATGACCGTGTCATTCGTCGATGTGGAGCCGTCCACATCGAGCGTATTGAAAGTCTGATCACTCGCTGCCTGCAGCGCCGAGTGCAAGGCTTCGGAGGAGGCAACAGCGTCGGTGGTGATGCACACCAGCATGGTGGCCAGTGACGGCGCCATCATGCCCACGCCCTTGCCCATCGCACCCATGCTCCAGCCCTCAGCCTCAATGAGTGCTTCTTTAGCTACGGTGTCGGTGGTCATGATGGCCTCCGCCGCGGCCAGACCGTGAGCTGCATCCGTGCCAAGATTCCCGGCAACCACTTCGACGCCAGCCAATGCCTTATCCATGGGAAGGAGCTCTCCAATAAGTCCCGTCGAGCACGCCGCGATGTTAGCGGCGGGGATACCCGTGTGCTCAGCGGTGGCTTCCACAATCGCCGCGGCATCCTTGTCTCCTTGTTCGCCGTTGCAGGCATTCGCGTTGCCGGAGTTATAAATGACGGCCTGAATAGTGCCGTCCGCAACTGCTTCGCGGGAAAGCTTTACGGGTGCGGCCACCACGCGGTTGCGCGTGAAGACCGCAGCGGCGTCGAAATTAGGACCCTGGTTAACTACGAGGGCCATGTCGGGTTTTCCGGAGGGCTTGATTCCGGCTGTCGTGGCGCCAGCCAGGAATCCTGCAGGGGCGGTAATCATGTCGAGTTTCTCCTAGTTCGTGTGGAAGTGAGTTGAAGAAGGCGGTGCGGAACGCTTGGGAAAGTAGGGGTGCCCCTTAAGGGGCAACTGCTGCCTGTGGAAGGCCCAGGGTTTCTTCCCATCCCAAAGTCAGGTTCATGCACTGGACAGCAGCGCCGGCGGTGCCCTTGCACAGGTTGTCCAGAGCCGCGGTAATCACGAGACGGCGGGCGCGCTCATCCACGTGTGCTTGGATATGGACCATGTTGCTGCCCACCACGTTTTGCGTTTCTGGCTGTTGGCCCTCAGGCAGGACGAGGCAGAATGGTTCATCAGCATAAAAGTCACGGAAGGCCTCGGCGACTGTGCGCTTGTCGACGTCCCCCTTCAACGGCGCCGTAATCGTCGCCAGAATGCCACGCGGCAGCGGCGCCAGCACCGGAGTGAAACTCACAGACACCGGTTGCTGCGTAAAAGGCTGTAGGTTTTGCAGGACCTCCGGGGTATGCCGGTGTGTCCCGCCTGGCTTATAGGCTTTGAGGTTGCCCATAGTTTCCGCACCTAGCTGTGCCACGGAGGCCTTCTTGCCTGCCCCGGACACCCCGGTGATTGCTATCACCGACAGATCTGGCTCAATCAGATCCTGCGCCACGGCCGGCAGCGCACCCAGGGTAATCGTGGTGGGAAAACAACCAGGAACGGCAACGCGGTTGCTGCCTTTAAGCTGCTCACGGTTGCCGGGAACCTCCGGGATTCCATAAGGCCAAGCACCGGCGTACTCACCACCATAAAACGCGTCCCAGTCTTCCTTGCTACGCAAGCGGAAGTCAGCTGCGCAGTCAATCACCGTGACGGACTCCCCCAGCTGGCGGCCGATCTCCGCGGAGTGCCCGTGCGGCAAACCGAGGAAAACGATGTCATGGCCAGCTAGAATCTCCGGCGTGGTGTCCTCGATGACGCGGTCCGCCAGTTGCGGCAGGTGCGGCATGAGCTCAGATACTCGCTGACCTGCGTTGGAGTGCCCGGTGAGCGCGCCGATGCGCAACTCCCCGGAGAGGTACGCTGGGTGCGACAGCAAGAGACGGAGGATTTCGCCACCTGCATAGCCCGTAGCTCCGGCGATTGCTACTGAAATAGTCATGCAGCTACTCTAGCAAATAATGCATTCCGCCGTATGTTATTCAGAAAAAATGCGCCGAAGAGCTCGGCGCACAGGTGAGGAAAAGTAGGGTTCAGGAAGGTTTACATGACGCGGGACGAGACGTTCCCCAGTCCCTCCGCACCCGATACGGCGGTCTTTCCTGCATAGCCTAGGTAGCCATGCGGGCCGACGAAGTGGATACCGCCCTGGGCATCCGCGATGGCTACAACCTCATTGAACTGGTGAACCTGGCCGGGCTGCAGGCGCTTGAAGCTCGTGGTTGTCAGCCCCTGGTTGAAGCAGTCAGCCTTGGAGCGACCTGCGTGGTAGAAAAAGCGCGGCGCCAACCGGCCCGGCGGGTTGCACTGCGGGCTAGTGGCCCGTGCCCCTTCGGACAGGCACGCGACGTAGGTTCCTTCGATGTTCGAAGCTTCACAGTTGACGGTGCCATCGGCGTTGGAGAAACCTTGGGACAAGTCAGCGGAGGCGTGTGGGGCGATGGTCAGTGCGCCGACAACGGCGGCGGTGGCTGTGAGACGAGAAAAAAGACGCATGGTGTGAACAATCCTTTCGGTGTGGCTTGGTCTGGAAACTCAGCACCTTTGCTGCACCCTTGAGGTTATGAGGCAGAGCACACCCCTTCCAGCGCTAGGGGATCTCTCCCCACATCAGCACCTGCCCCAACGCGCGCAAACCCGGCTAAACAAAAGCCCGGCTAACCTCCCACAGGGCTAACCGGGCTTGGAGCACTAACGAAGCACTAGCGAAGCAGCAGAGTCTTAGGCGCGCATCTGTGCGCCAAGGCGCTGCTTGGCCAACTCCGCAGCGGCGAGGCGATGCTCGTTGGCCTCTTCATCAGTCAGAGTGCGGTCACCAGCACGGAAGAGAAGCTGGAAGGCTAGGGACTTCTTTCCTTCGCCGAGCTGCTCGCCACGGAAGACATCGAAAAGCTCCACGGACTCGAGGAGATCACCAGCACCCTCCTCGACCACACGGCGAACCGTCTCCGCCGGGGTTTCCTCGTCCACCACCAAAGCGATGTCCTGGTGCAAAGCCGGGAAGGAAGACAGCACGGGGGCGGGGAACTTCTCATCCAGCGGCAGGGCTGACACATCGAGCTCCATCGCACACGTGCGTGCTGGCAGCTCCAAGGCCTCAAGGACCTGCGGGTGCAGCTCACCCGCGTAGCCAACGACCGTCTCCTCATCGCTTGCGAGAACGATTGCAGCACAGCGGCCCGGGTGCCACGGCAGCTGCTCAGCTGCCTTCACTGCGATGTCCACGCCAGCGGAACGAGCAACCTGGCGCGCAGACTCAATAGCATCCGCGTAGCTGTAGGCGCGGCCCGCTCCCCACGGCCCTTCGTGTTCAATGTTTCCGGTGGCCACCGTGGCTACGTGCAACGGCTGGAGCGGCAAAGACCCAAGGAGATCGGCGACCATTGACTCCTCTGGGCGCGACTCCACCGACGGCATGGGAGAAGAATCAGCGCGCTTGAAGGCCACCTGCTGGAGGCCGAACAAGGCCAGATCACTGCGGCCACGGGCAACGTTGCGGGCGATAGCCTCAAGGAGATTGGGCAGCAACGTCGTGGACAGGATCGCCTTGTCTGACTCGAGCGGATTCTGCACGGCCACGGTCTGGCGGCGCGCATCCTCCTTGTCCAAGCCCCAGGTATCAAAGGTGTCGTTCGCGATGAACGGCGACGGGAGGACCTCGGCGTAGCCCGCATAGGCCAACCCATGTCCGATCGCACGGCGACGCTTCTGCGCCGGAGTTAGGCCGCGACCGCCCACCGGGGTGGGCAGGATGGTCGGAATGTCTTCCAGCCCTTCCAGGCGCAGGATCTCCTCAATGAGATCAACGTCCATTTCGATGTCCGTGCGCCAGGAGGCGGGGATGACGGAGAGCTCCTCCTCACCGGAGACCTCGCAGCCGACCTCCGTGAGGCGCTTCACCACGGTCTCCTGGGAGTAGTCCACGCCGGCGTACTCGCTGGGCTTGGCAGCGCGCAGGGAGATGGACTCGCGCTTGGCGACGTCTCCCACGAGCGTCCGCCCAGCCTCGATCGTGCCGCCAGCAATCTGCTGAAGCAGCACGCACGCCACGTCCAGCGCTACCTCAACGATGGCCGGATCTACTCCGCGCTCGAAACGGCGAGAAGCCTCCGAGGAGAGCTTGTGGCGGCGGGATGTGCGGGCCACGGTGATCGGATCCCAAATGGCCGACTCGAAGTAGACATCAGTCGTCTCGTCAGAAATTTCGGAGGTGGTGCCACCCATGACGCCCGCCAAGGATTGGATACCGTTGTCATCGCAGATGACCACGTCGCCCTCCGAAAGCTCCCGCTTGACGTGGTCGAGGGTCTCGAACTTCTCGCCCTCGTTGGCATTGCGCACAACGAGGTTGCCCTTGATCACGTCGGCGTCAAAGGCGTGCATCGGCGCGCCCAGAAGCAGCATGACGTAGTTCGTGACGTCGGTAGCCACGTTGACGGCGCGCTGACCGGAGAGCATGAGCTCGCGCTCCATCCAGAACGGGGTACGCGCTGCCGGGTCAATACCGGTCACCTTGCGCAGACCAAATCGCTGCGCCTTGGTTTCCTCCCTCAGGTCAACGTCGATAAGCGTGCCCTCCGGAGCCGGCACGACGGAGGTGTCGATGCCAGCCACGCTCGGATCCTGCGCCACGTCGGGGAAAGTGAGATCAAATGCGGAGGCAATTTCACGCGTCAGGCCACGCGCAGACAAGGCATAGCCACGATCCGGGGTGATGTTGACGTCGAAGACGGTATCGGACAGCCCAATAAGGGGGCGGGCGTCCTCACCAATCTTGTCGGCAACCTCCTCCCCTAGCACGATGATGCCGTCTGCCTTGGGGCCGAAGCCCAGCTCAGCTGCGGAGCACATCATTCCGTTGGAGATATGGTCGTAGGTCTCGCGGGCGGCAATCTTGAATCCTCCCGGCAGCTCAGCACCCGGAAGGGAGACCACGACGTAGTCGTTGAGGCGGAAGTTGCGGGCGCCGCAGATAATGCCCTGCAGCTCCCCCGTCCCATTGGCCTGGCCAACGTTGACCTGGCAATAGCGAATTGGTTTCTTGAACTGGGTGAGCTCTTCGATCTCTACAACCTGACCGATAACCAGCGGGCCCGTGGTTTCCGGAAGGGCCTCGTAGCCCTCGGTTTCAAAACCTACGCGGACAAAGCCAGAGTCCAGTTCCTCAGAGGACACGGTCCAGCCGGAATTAGCGTTGCCCAGAATTCGGGTAACCCAGTCTTGGGAAATAAGCATTTTTCTTTCTATCCTTTCTCTGGGTTCCTATGCCTGCACGCCAAATGGCAGGGTGAAGCGGACATCGCCTTCGACCATGTCGCGCATATCGGTCAGACCATTGCGGAACTGCAGGGTGCGCTCGAGGCCCATGCCGAAAGCGAAACCGGTGTATTCCTCGGGGTCAATGCCTACCGCACGCAGGACGTTGGGGTTGACCATGCCGCAGCCTCCCCACTCGATCCAGCCGGCGCCGCCCTTCTTGTTGGGGAACCAGACATCGACCTCAGCGGAGGGCTCGGTAAACGGGAAGTAGTTCACGCGCATGCGGGTGGTAGTCTCCGGGCCGAAGAGAACCTTGGCCAAGTGCTCCAAGGTGCCGCGAAGATGAGCCATGGTCAGCCCCTTGTCCACGGCAAGGCCTTCCACCTGGTGGAAGACAGGAGTGTGGGTGGCATCGAGCTCATCGGTACGGAAAACACGGCCCGGGCAGGCAATGTAGAGCGGGACATCGCGGTCGAGCATCGTGCGCACCTGCACCGGGGATGTATGGGTACGCAGCACCTGCTTGGAACCTTCCTTGCCCACGTGGAACGTGTCCTGCAAGGTGCGGGCTGGGTGGTCGGGCTTGAAGTTCAGAGCGTCGAAGTTAAAGTACTCCGCCTCTACCTCTGGTCCTTCGGCGATTTCCCATCCCATGCCCACAAAGATGTCCGCGATGCGCTCCGACAGCGCTGTGATGGGGTGCAGGGCACCGGTCTGCGCGCGGGTGGTAGGGACGGTGACATCGACCTTCTCCGCCTTCAGCTGCGCGGCGCGGGCCTCCTGCTCCAGCACTTCACGAATCTGGGCAAAGCGCTTTTCCACCTTGCCGCGGGCCATGTTCACTGCGCGTCCAGCATCCTTGCGCTGATTCTTCGGCAGCTGTCCGAGCGATTGGCGGGCCTGCGGGATATAGCCGCTATCACCAAGGTGCTCGCGACGGGCGGAGGTGAGCTCGTCGAGGCTGGTTGCAGCTTCGAAGGCGGCGATGGCCTTCTGCGCGGCGGCCTCGAGGGCCTCTTCGGTCAATTCGATCTGAGGTGTATCGGACACGTGCCTTGATTACCTTCTTCTCGCACAAAAACTAACGCGAGCTATCTTACCGTGCCGCCTGACTTCTGTGGCCACCAACCCTGGCACGTCGGCGGCGCTAGCTGCTCTGCTGCTTCGCAGACTCATAGAGGCAAATGCTGGCGGCCGTAGCAAGGTTCAGAGATTCCGCTCGGCCAAGAATCGGGATGCGCACACGCATGTCCGCCTCATCCTGCAAATCACCCAGGCCGTGCGCCTCATTGCCAAAAAGCCACGCGGTGGGCTGGGACAGGTCCGCATCGGCGAGGTCCACCTCGCCGTCGGCTGCCGTAGCCAACACTTGCAGACCAGAGGAGCGCAGCTTGCCCAGTACATCCTTGATGTTGGGGTCTCGGGCTACGGGCACATGGAAAAGCGATCCGGCCGACGCGCGCGCCACCTTACAGCCCAAGGGATCCACGGTTTCCCCGGCAAAGATGACGCCATCGGCGCCCATGGCATCCGAGGTCCTGATCAGTGTTCCCGCGTTGCCCGGCTCCGCCGTCAAGACAGGAACCGACACCAGCTTCGGCTTGCCGGCCAAAATCTTCCCGGCGGTCCACAACACTGGGCGGCACACGGCAAAGAGCCCGGTGCTCGTGGCGGTGTCAGACAGGTGCTTTGCCGCCTTATCCGTAATGGGATGCACATACACGTCCATGTAGCCGCAGGCTTGAACAATGTGTGCAAAGCGCTCGGCGGCCTTCTCCGTCACGAAAACATCCGTAGCGGCACCGGTGGACACGGCCGCGTCCACGGCGTTTTCGCCCTCAATGATGAAACGCTCCGCCTTTCGGCGGCTGGCCGCCCGGTGCAATTTGGCGGCATTAACCACGCGCGGCGTGCGTTCAGTAAAGGCAGAGGAAAAATCCAGATTCATGCATTTGACGGTACCCACCGAACCAGACATTGAAAAGTCCCGCTCCCCCAGCAAGTTTGAGTGGGTAGCGGGACGGTTGGTCTCCACGTCATCTACGCGGATACGGGTGGGCTTTATTTCTTTAGCGGAACTCCGTCGGCGTCCTTATCAAAGCCAGATAAACCACCGGCGATGAATACGAGCTCGACCCACTTCCAGATCACTAAGGCACCGATGAGGATAAAGCCAATGAGGATAAAAGAGGTAACGAATCCTACGATTGCAAGGCCCAACTGCCACATGCCGCGCTGCGTGCGACCAATATAGAAGTTATGAACCCCCAATTCGCCCAAGAAGAAGCACAGGAGCAGCGCTACCAACCATGACTTCTGCTCGCCGCCCGGGTGTGGCTGCTGGCCATAGTTTGACTGGTATGCATCCTGCTGTGCGGGCAGATTCTGGGACTGCTGCGAACCGCCATACGGAGCCGAGCTGTAACCGTACTGATCACTGGATGATCCGAAGGGGTTCGACTGCTGCGACTGTCCGCCATAAGAGCCACCGCCATAAGCATCGCCATTGGGCTGATACGCGCTATTCGGGTTGGTCATAACTATCTCTCCTTCGCACCATGTGCCCCTAGGGCAGGCCCAGAAGCCAACGGCTACCTTGATTTACACAACAACGAGCAATGTAACACAAACCACAAAGAGGAGCAGTACGCCCGCCGACCTAGCGGGTGCTACTCCCCACAACAAGAAACCCACCGGTCCTCCATAAGAGGGCGGTGGGTTCGTGACGTTTCTACGCTCGACGCTTACGCAGCCTTCGGTGCGTTAACGTCCTCCGGCAGTGCGGCCTTGGCGGCCTCGCACAGTGCGGAGAAAGCCTCGAAGTCGTTGACGGCAAGTTCAGCGAGAATCTTGCGGTCGACCTCGATCTCAGCCAGGCGCAGGCCGTGGATGAGGCGGTTGTAGGTGATGTCGTTCATACGAGCGGCAGCATTGATGCGCTGGATCCACAACTTGCGGAATTCAGACTTACGGGCGCGACGGTCGCGGTAAGCGTAAGTCATGGAGTGCAGCCACTGCTCCTTGGCCTTACGGTAGAGGCGGGAGCGCTGGCCGCGGTAGCCCTTAGCGGACTTCAGGATCGCGCGACGCTTCTTCTTGGCGTTAACTGAGCGCTTTACTCGTGCCACAGTAATACTTCCTTATCTTGATTGTGAGTGTGTGGGGATGGGAGTTTCGGCGCTGACTATGCGCGGCCGAGAAGGCGTTTGACGCGCTTGGTGTCTGCCTTGGCGACGTCCTCGGTGCCCTTCAGGCGACGGGTGCGCTTGGAAGGCTTGCCTTCCAGGAGGTGGCGGCGGTTAGCCTGCTCGCGACGCAGCTTGCCGGAGCCGGTCACCTTGATGCGCTTGGCGGTGCCCTTGTGAGTCTTCTGCTTCATGAGAATTAAATCCTTAAATCCTAAGTGGAGCGTGGTCTACTTCTTGCCTTTGCGGACGGGCCCAAGGACCATGGTCATATTGCGACCATCCTGCTTGGGGCGCGACTCCACGACGCCGACCTCTGCGACATCGTCAGCCAAACGCTCCAGCAGGCGGAAACCCAGCTCCGGACGCGATTGCTCGCGGCCACGGAACATGATGGTCACCTTGACCTTGGAGCCCTTCTCCAGGAAGCGCACCACGTTGCCCTTTTTGGTCTCGTAATCGTGATCATCAATCTTCGGACGGAGCTTCTGCTCCTTCACCACGGTTTGCTGCTGGTTCTTACGGGACTCGCGGGCCTTCTGAGCCTGTTCGTACTTAAACTTGCCGTAATCCATGATCTTGGCTACGGGCGGCTTAGCGTTCGGGGCAACCTCGACCAGGTCAAGATCGGCTTCGTACGCAAGCTTGCGAGCATCGTCTGTACGGACAATGCCCACCTGTTCACCACCGGGGCCAACAAGACGGACCTCGGGTACTCGGATGCGCTCATTAATGCGAGCTTCAGCGCTGATTGTGGTTCTCCTCGATTGTGGGGGCTAGTAGTGTGCCTACCGTGACCACAAACGAATAAATCCCGGTGCCAAAGGCATCCGGGAGTTTCTTTTCAAGCACGCGCCAACGTATGGCGCCTACTCTTAACCTTTATCCTGCGGCGGAACTAGTGTCCGGCGCGGCTTCGGGTGGGAGAAACTCCGCTTGCGGCCCAAGTACCTCCTGGAGGAGGCGCTACGGGCGGTAGTGCGCACTACTTTAACACCTGATTTTTCAGGAACCAAATCGGCGTGCCGATGTCGTTCCTGCAGTCTGCGTTGCCGTGGGCGGTGCGCAGCCCTCCACCGGTTTAAGCGCGCCAGCCTCCAAGGCCTCAGTTACGACTCGGTCCACTCCAGCAGCAAGAACGTTGAGCGCAGGAATTGCTTCTTCGGCGTACTCACCCGGCATGGTGACTTCAATGGCCAATCCCACCGTGGACTCTTTACTCGAGCCCGATGGGGTGGTTTCCCGCACACCAATTTGGCGGTGGGTATAACCGTCGTCGTACTCGGATAGTCCCCACCCGCCCTTGGCGCGGGTGTTCGGGAGCTTGTCCAATCCGTTGTCTTGCCACTCCACAATGTCATCCATTGCGTCATAGACCTGTTCTGCTTCCGGAATACACGGTAAGTGTGCGCCAAACTCTGCCTGGTCTTCCAGCAGCCACGTGGAGTAGCCAAAAGGTTCCTCGAACTCGCCGGTCGAACCATACTCGTCCAAGAGCGCCGTTACTGCGCTCCCAGCATCGCCCTCAGTCCATCGCACGTGGGACCACAACGCGTAGGCAGCATCATTGTCGGATTCCTTAATCGCAAGGTCGACGAGCTCCGGGCTAGCGCCGTCGCGCAGCGCGGCAATCGCGATAGGAACCTTCACCGTCGACCACGCAGGCTCTTCACCGCGTAATCCGGCGTTGACAGTCCCTCCCCTATCCGCCACCGCCACGCCGGCGCGGACATTGAACTCCTTCTGTACTTCAGAGACGACATCGCGTAATTCGGCGCGCACGTCATAGCTGGCGGGCGATTCCACGCCTGGTGATTCTTCGGGAGCCGGCGGCGATGTGTCTTCCGCTGGGCCGGAACACCCCGTCATGGTGGCTGTCGCAGCAATGCTGATGGCTAGTGCTGCCGTGCGGGTACTTCTGTGGCCCAACATCACACCAGCTCCTTGAGGAACCCTCCCGTATAGGAGCCTTCCACCTGCGCCACGTCTTCTGGCGTGCCTTGGGCCACGACGGTGCCGCCGCCCGAGCCGCCTTCCGGGCCCATGTCCACGATCCAATCGGCGGCCTTAATGACGTCGAGGTTGTGCTCGATGATGATCACCGAGTTGCCCTTATCAACCAGGCCTTGAATGACGAGCATGAGCTTTCGGATGTCCTCGAAATGCAGTCCGGTCGTCGGCTCATCCAAGATGTAGACCGTGCGTCCATTCGTTCGCTTTTGGAGTTCGGAGGCCAGCTTCACGCGCTGCGCCTCACCACCGGAAAGCGTCGTGGCGGCCTGACCCAAGCGGACATATCCCAGGCCCACCTCCACCAAGGTGTTGAGGTAGCGGTGGATCGACGTGATGGGTTCGAAGAACTCCGCTGCCTCCGAGATCGGCATGTCGAGAACCTCGGCGATGTTTTTGCCCTTGTAGAGGACCTCCAGGGTCTCGCGGTTATAACGGGCACCGTCACAAACCTCGCACGGCACATAAACATCGGGCAGGAAGTTCATCTCGATCTTGATGGTGCCGTCGCCCTGGCACGCCTCACAGCGTCCGCCCTTGACGTTGAAGGAGAACCGGCCCGGCTTGTAACCACGCACCTTAGCCTCCTGGGTTTCCGCGAACAGATTACGGATCTTGTCGAAGACCCCTGTGTAGGTTGCCGGATTCGAGCGCGGGGTGCGCCCGATGGGGCTCTGATCGACCTGCACCAGCTTGTCCAGGTGTTCCACGCCCTCCACGCGCTTGGCGCGACCGGGTACTTGGCGGGCACGGTTGAGTTTGTTGGCCAAGGTCTTGGCCAAGATCTGGTTGACCACGGTGGATTTACCGGAGCCGGACACGCCTGTCACACACACGAGCACGCCTAGCGGAATCTCCACGTCAATGCCCTTGAGATTATTCTCGCGCGCGCCGACCACCTTGAGCATGCGCTCAGGGTCAATCTCACGGCGCGTATCCGGGACCGCAAGCTTCTTCTTTCCTGACAGATACTGCCCCGTCAGGGACTCCTCCACAGATTCGATGCCGGCGGGCTCGCCCTGATAGACCACCGTTCCGCCGAATTCGCCGGCCCGCGGTCCAACGTCGACAAGCCAGTCCGCTTCCCGAATGGTGTCCTCATCATGTTCCACCACAATCAAGGTGTTTCCGATATCGCGCAGGCGCTTCAACGTGGCGATGAGGCGCTGGTTATCGCGCTGGTGCAGACCAATGGAGGGCTCATCCAGCACGTAGAGGACTCCCGCCAGGCCGGAACCGATCTGGGTGGCGAGGCGAATGCGCTGTGCCTCGCCGCCGGACAGCGTGGAGGCGCCGCGGTCGAGGGTCAGGTAGTTCAGGCCGACGTCGAGAAGAAAGCGCAGGCGAGCCTGGATCTCCTTGAGCACAGCACCAGCAATGATTTCCTCGCGGTGGCCCAACACGAGAGAATCGAGGAACTCCGCCGCCTCCTCAATGGACAGTGCCGTCAAGCCGGCGATGGACTGCTCGCCATGCGCGGTGGAGGCCAAACGCACCGCCAAGATTTCCGGCTTCAGGCGGGTACCGTCACAAGCGTTACACGGCACACGGCGGGTGTACTGGAGCAAGCGATCCTTCTGCGACTCGGAATCCGCCTGATCGAGCTTGCGCTCCAAGAAGCCAATAGCTCCCTCGAACGGCGCGGACCAGTTGCGCTGGCGGCCATAGCGGTTCTTGTAGCGCACGCTGACTTCCACATCGGTGCCATAGATCAGAGCATGGCGTTGTTCCTTGGTGAGCTCGGAAACCGGGGTGCGAGGATCAAAGTCCAGGGCCTTCGCTAGACCTTCGACTAGTTTGACAAAATATCGCGCATTGGGGCTCGACGTCCACGGTTGGATGGCTTCGACAGCCGGGGCATCCGGATCCGGGATCAACAGATCCACATCCACTTCAAGGCGCGTGCCCAAGCCATCGCACACCGGGCAGGAACCAAAGGGAGCATTGAAAGAAAAGGCGCGCGGCTCGTATTCCTCGATGGTCAGGGTGTGCCCGTTGGGGCAGGCAGCCTTCTCCGAATACGTGTGGGTGAGCTCTTCACGGTCAACGAAATCAAGGGTGACCAGGCCATCTGCCAACCGTAGTGCCGTCTCAACCGAATCCGTAAGCCGCTGCTTTTGAGACGACTTGACCTGCAGGCGGTCCACGACGACGTCGATGTCGTGCTTGATCTGCTTCTTCAGCTTCGGCGGGTCACTGAGCTGGTAAAGCTCCCCATCTACCCGAACACGGGAGTAACCCTGGGCCGCGAGGTCAGCAAAGAGGTCAACGAACTCGCCCTTACGTCGGCGAACGACCGGTGCGAGGACCTGGAATTTCAGCTTTTCCTCGTGGCTTAAGACTTCATCAACAATCTGCTGCGGGGTTTGGCGCTCAATGACGGCGTCACACTCAGGACAGTGCGGCGTGCCCGCACGCGAGAAAAGCAAACGCAGGTAGTCGTAGATTTCGGTGATGGTTCCCACCGTCGAGCGCGGGTTATGGTTGGTGGACTTTTGGTCAATGGACACCGCTGGGGATAGACCGTCGATGAACTCAACGTCAGGCTTATCCATTTGGCCAAGGAACATGCGCGCGTAGGAGCTCAAAGACTCCACGTAGCGCCGCTGGCCCTCGGCGAAGATGGTGTCAAAGGCGAGTGAGGACTTGCCTGAGCCCGATAGGCCGGTAAACACCACCAGGTTATCGCGCGGGATATCGATGTCCACGCCCTTGAGGTTGTGCTCACGCGCACCACGTACGACCAAACGATCAGCCACTAGTTGTTGCCTTCCTACACAAAAGAATGTGTGTTCAGAGAGTTCTCACTCAGAATGTACCCGTATGGTTGGACTTATGAACAACGCGCTTGAGCTTCATAAAATTTCCGTGTCCGAGATGGACAACAATTGCTACCTGCTGTGCGCGGGTGACGAGGCGCTGCTTATCGACGCCTCCGCTGACGCCCCCGCGCTGCTCGCTTTGGCCGCCGACCACGGAGTAAAGATCACCGCGGTGCTGACCACACACCGCCACTGGGATCACGTACGCGCACTCAAAGAAATCTTGAATGAAACCGGTGCCGTTCACTATTCCTCTTTCTTGGATGCCCCTGCTTTGCCCGCGCCCGTCGACGTGGAACTGGAGCATGGCGATACGCTTCCTTTCGCCGGTTACGATCTGCCCGTCATTATCCTGCGCGGACACACCCCGGGCGGAGCAGCAATTGCAGCGGAGATTGATGGCGTTACCAACCTCTTCGTCGGTGATTCCCTCTTCCCCGGCGGCGTGGGCAAGACCACCTCGGAAGGTGACTTCGTGCGCCTCTACAAAGATGTCACGCAGCGGCTCTTTGACGTCTATCCGGACGACGCAATTGTCCGCCCCGGGCACGGGGCCCCTACCACGCTCGGCGCGGAACGCCCGCACATGGACGAGTGGTGGGAGCGCCGCTGGTAACTACGTGTTAACTGCTGCGCTCACAGCAGCAGTTGTTTAACGCGCGTACTATGGTGTGGCGAACGTCTTTACAGATCTATTGAATGGAGCACGTTATGATTCGTAAATTTGCCCGTCCTATGCTGGCCTCCGTGTTTGTCTGGGATGGTGTGGATACGCTCCGCAACACCTCGGAGCACGTCGCGGACACCGAGTCCGTGCTCAAGCGCCTGCGCAAGGTGCTGCCCCGCGAATACGCGGGTTACATCCCCAATGACCCAGAGCTGGTTACCCGCGCGCTCGGCGGCGCGAAGACCGCTGCGGGCACGAGCCTCGCGCTGGGCAAGGCTCCGCGCACCTCGGCTGCAGTGCTCGCGCTGACGCACGTCCCCAACCTGGTCGGCAATGCTTTCTGGACCGCGGATTCCAAGAAGGACAAGGAAGCACAGCGCAACAGCTTCATCACCAACACCGCTCTGCTTGGTGCCCTCGCCATCGTTACGCAGGACACCGAAGGAAAGCCTTCCGTGCGGTGGCGCGCTGCTAAGGCCTCTGAGCGTGCAAACAAGAAGATTCAGCAGGCGCTGCCGGGCAAGTCCGAACAGCAGAAATTTGCGGAGGACTTCTCCAATCGCGCAAACGAGATTTCTTCCGATGTCACGGCCAAGGCCAATGACTGGTTTGAGACCGCCAAGGACTACGTCGAGGACAACCGCGATGACTGGGAGTCTGCCGGCCGTGACTTCATCGACTCCGCGCGTTCCTTCGTCGAGGACACCGCTGAGACGGCACGCGAGTTCTTTGAGGACAACAAGGATGACTGGCTCGACGCGGCCCGTGACAACACCGATACCGCCCGCAAGGGACTGGTCAAGGCTGCTGGCAAGGCACAGGATCGTGCCGATGAAGCCCTGGCTAAGGTAGATTCGCTCGATGGCAAGCGTGCCCAGAAGAAGGCTCGCAAGCGCGCCGAGAAGCTGCAGAAGGAAGCCTCCAAGAAGCTGGATAAGGCTTTCAAGAAGTTCGGTGACCGCTTCTAAGCTCTCCGTCCTTCGCTGCGGATAACTCCGCAACACACCACGACAATCGCCGCGGTGGAGAGAACAACGGCTCAGCTAGTATGCTGGGCCGTTGTTCTTTTTCCTGTCCACTCTTCCCCATCTCCCTTACTTCCCGTCTGTCCACGAGAAGCCTTCATACGCACCCAAGGAGCCTTGTGTCTGAATCTTCACCCGCGACTCACACCGGGAAACCCGGCGCCCACACGAACGAGCAGAGCGCGGAAATAGCTAGCGAGCAAGCATATGTCGATGGCCTCTTCGAGCGTCTGGACAACGAGGTTCAAGCGGCCAACGAGCGCTTGAACGAAGTACAAGCTGCCGTCGATCCGCATACCCCGGACGCCGATGCACTCGTTCGGCGAGAGACCGAGTACCACGGCCTGCAGGCTAAATTGGATCGCCTCAACGTCTCCCAACTCGGCTTAGTTTTTGGCCGCATCGACATCGATGCACCCGGTGATAATCCCACCCCGGAAGGCCTGGACCGGCGCTACATCGGCCGCATGGGGCTCGACGCCAGGGAGGAGAACTACCGGACACTCCTTCTGGATTGGCGTGCGCCGATGGCGCGCCCCTTCTACCTCGCCACTACAGCGCACCCTGAAGGCGTCCATGTCCGCCGGCATATCCGGACCACTGGGCGCACGGTTACTGGAATCAGCGACGAGGTCTTGGAGGGAGAATCCTCTGCTGACAGCAGCGATGTCGCAAGCGAGTCCGCCCTCCACCACGTGATGCAGCGCGCCCGCACCGGGCACATGCCCTCCATTGTGGAGACCATTCAGCGCGAACAGGACGAAATCATCCGTGACAGCACGCGGGGCGTCATGGTGGTCGAAGGCGGACCAGGAACCGGCAAGACCGCTGTTGCACTGCACCGCGTGGCCTACCTGCTCTACACCTACCGTGATCAGCTCGCCGCCACGGGCGTGCTGATCGTGGGCCCCAACTCCACCTTCCTGGAATACATTTCCCGCGTGCTCCCGGACCTTGGTGAAACCGGTGTCGTGCTTTCCACCATCTCTTCCCTCTTCCCCAGCATCGAGGCTACTCACTCGGAGTCCTTGCTCGCCCGCGAGATCAAGGGCTCCGCTGCCATGGTGGAAATCCTCGGCAACGCGGTCAAGGATTATCAGCGCCTACCGGAGCAGCCGCGCACGGTGGAGATCGATCGGCTCGAGCTCACCGTCACCCCAGCTATGGTCAAGGCGGCGCGTACCCGCGCGCGACGCTCGCGCAAGCCGCACAACGACGCTCAAGCGGCATTTGCGGAACACCTCATCGAGTCTCTGGCCCAGCAGATGGCCGAACGCATCGGTTCTGACCCGCTGGGAGGTGCCAACCTGCTCTCCCGCGCGGACGTGGATCAGCTCCACGATGACCTCGCCGAAGAACCACAGGTCACAGAACTCATCGACGAGTTCTGGCCCCATCTCATGCCTACCGAGGTACTCGCCAATCTCCTGAGTAGCGCCGAACGAATCGATACGGCAGCCTACGCTTATGATGACGAAACCCGCGGTGCCCTCTACCGCGAAGACGGTACGTCATGGGCGGCCTCCGACGCCGCGCTTCTCGACGAGCTCGCGGTCCTCATCGGCATGCCCGACCCCGAAGCAGAGCGCGCCGCCGAGGAGAAAGAATGGCGCGAACAGGTCGCGGAGGCAGAAGACGCCCTCGATATCCTGAGCTCCTCTGATTCCACTGACAACGATGATGACATGTTCGAAGCCGAGATCCTCTCTGCGCACGATGTCATCGACGCCGAGCACCTCGCTCGCCGTCACGAGGTGCGGGATTCCCGCACCACCGCCCAGCGGGCCCGCGAAGACTACACGTGGGCCTACGGGCACGTCATCGTTGACGAAGCCCAAGAACTTACCCCCATGGAATGGCGCATGATTTTCCGGCGTAGCCCCTCGCGATGGATGACGCTCGTGGGCGATACGTCCCAGACTGGAGCCCCCGCCGGTGTGGATGACTGGGGCGAGACGCTCGAGCCTTTTGTTGGAGAGCGCTTCCGACTGCACGGGTTGACGGTCAACTACCGCACCCCACGCCCGGTTACGGAATTGGCCAATCGGCTGTTGGAAGAAATCAACCCTGAGGCCACGCCGAGCATCGCGGTGCGCGATGGTGTTGACGTTGTCTGGCACGACGACGCCACCGATACGGAGCCGAAGACATTCCAGGATGAGGACGGGCGCCTGCGCGCCGTGATCACGGCTGCCAACGTCGAGGAGATCAAAGGCCTCGAGTTTGATCACGTCACGGTGGTCAACCCCGATGACATCGTGGCAGCCTCCCCACAGGGTTTGCACAACCTCTATGTTGCGCTCACGCGTGCGACGCAGTCCTTGACCATCACCGGCCGTTATGCGGAGGTTTTCGGATAGTCTGGTGCCCATGGCTCTTTCCGATATCGCCCGCAAAGTCGAATTCACTGTCAATTCCCTCTCGCTCAAGCGCTCGGCGCGTAAAGGGTGGCAGCCCAGCATCACTGGCTATGCCGGTTACGGTAATGAAGAATTCGTCCGTGTTCTGGGCCGTGTCCTCATGCATGACCCGACGGCTGAAGAAACGGATACCTGGGCGCAGCGTGGCTACCGCCAGTTCTTCACCATTCAGGTCACAGACCACGAGGTCGAAGTCACGGTTGGTGGGAAGACGGTATCGGGAACCACCAACGACAACGGCTACATCGATATCCTCGTTTACAACCACGGCCTAGAGCCCGGCTGGCACGAGGTCACCATCCGTGCCAAGGGCGCGGACGCGGTGACCTCGGAAGTCCTCATCGTGGACAAGGACACCACGTTCGGTGTGGTCAGCGATATAGATGACACCATCATGGTGACGTGGCTCCCGCGCGCAATGATCGCAGCATGGAACTCGTGGGTTAAACGCACCAATACCCGCACCCCCGTCGAAGGTATGGCACGGTTCTACCGGGAAATCGCCCAACAGCACCCCGATATCCCCTTCATTTACCTCTCCACCGGCGCCTGGAACACCTACGACACCTTGGTTAACTTCATGGCGGAGAAGGGCTTCCCGCGTGGTCCCCTGCTGCTGACAGACTGGGGTCCTACCCCCACCGGCCTCTTCCGCAATGGTCAGGAGCACAAGCGCGTGCAGCTCCGCAACCTCTTCATTGCTTTCCCGAAGCTCCGCTGGCTGCTCATCGGCGACGACGGTCAGCACGATCCGCTTACCTATGCCGACGCGGCGGCGGAGCACCCCAACCACGTAGCGGCCGTGGCGATCCGCAACCTCAGCCCGCAGGAACAGCTGCTCGCACACGGTTCGCTCGCGCCTTTGGTGAAGGTCAACGAGCAGACCTCCTTCGATATCCCACTCATTCAGGGGACGGATGGCGACGTTCTTGCCCGCGCTTACCGCGAGCTGCGATTGAGCAACTAAAGCTCGTTAGAAACAAAACGGCGCGCAGGCCCAGAGACTTCCTCAATGCTAAGGACTTCTCCGGAGCATGCGCGCCGTGACGACTAGCGTCCTAGCTCACAGTGTGAACAATCATGACGTCACAGTCAGACTGACGTGCGACATCCGCCGGAACCGAACCGAGGAGGCGGCCGGTCAGGGAGTTAATTCCGCGGTTACCAACGACGAGCAGGTCTGCCTTGTTGTCGTTGACGATAGACATCAGGGCCTGAACCGGGGTTCCCGGGCGCACAGCGGTCTCCACCTTCGTCACGCCGAACTTCTCTGCGTGTTCCTTGCCGGAAGCGAGGTTGGCCTGGGCCTTCTCATCACCGAGAATCGTCACGGAATCCTGGCGCAGCGTCTTGGAAGCCTGCTCCTGATTCTCGTAGTAGGCGCAACCGATGATGAGGGTGGCATCGAAGGCTGCGGCGATCTTGGCGGCACGCTCCACTGCGAGCAAGGAGGACTTGGAACCGTCGGTACCGACCACGATCTTGTTGTAATCGCTCATGATGACCTTTCTTCGCTGGCCCCAACCGTGGGGCCACCGCTTGACAAAATTTTAAAGCTTTTGCGCACCAGCTAGTCTAACAACGCTGGCGCGTTCACGTCGATCAGCGCGCACGAGGATACGCGCGCGGTACACTGCCCTAGTCAGTGGTGTTGACCACCACGACGTCGGCGTGGGCCTTGCGCGTGAGCTCCGTCGCTACCGAGCCAAACACGCGACCGCGCACCGAGTGAATTCCTTTGTTGCCCACGACGAACATATCAACGTCGTAGTCCTTGCCCACCTCGAGGAGCGAATTCACAGGGTCACCGGACTTAGCAATGATTTCAATGCGCTTCGCACCCTCACCGTGCGCGATCTCCGCGGCATTGCTGAGGAAGCTTTCCGACATCTCCTCGCTCACCACCGGTACTCGTGCGTCCTCCGAGTTCGGGGCGCCGAGCATCGAACCAGAGTGGTTGTAGAAAGCGGACACGATAATCAGCGTCGCGTCATAGGCGCGCGCCATGGATGCGGCAGAACGGACAGCGCGCATGGAAGTCTGAGAGCCATCGGTTCCGACGGCGATGACGTTGTAGCTCAGCATGATTCTCCTTATAAGTAGCGATTAATCCTTAACAGTATGACACGGTCTTCTACGCAGAGACGGGTTTTACCCGCACATTGAGTGGGTAAAACTCTGAGTACTGGCGCGCTTCATTAGATCCCGGCTTCCTTAAGACCGCGTTGCTCCTTTTTCAGATCAGCGATCTCATCGCGCAAACGCCCCGCCAACTCGAACTTGAGCTCTCGGGCGGCCTCTCGCATTTGGGTCGTCAGGTCGTCGATAAGCGCCTGCACCTCGTCGGCTGCCATGGAGGACACATCCGGCTTGTCGACGATTGCCGTGGGATCCGCGTCTTGCCCCTGCTCATCGGCGTTCTCATAGACCTGGTCCAAGATATCGGCGATCTTTTTGCGCAGCGGCTGCGGGTCAATGCCGTGCTCCTTGTTATACGCAATCTGCTTCTCACGGCGGCGTTCAGTCTCCTCGATGGCTTCCTGCATCGAGTCCGTGATTTTATCCGCGTACATGATGACCTCCCCGGAGACGTTTCGTGCGGCGCGGCCGATCGTCTGAATAAGCGAGGTGGTGGAGCGCAGGAAACCTTCCTTATCGGCATCCAAGATGGCGACGAGCGACACCTCGGGAAGATCAAGACCCTCACGCAGCAGGTTGATGCCCACGAGGACATCGAACTCACCCAAGCGCAGCTGGCGCAACAGCTCCACGCGCTGGAGCGTGTCAATATCCGAGTGGAGGTAGCGCACCTTGATGCCGTGTTCCAGCAAGTAATCTGTGAGGTCCTCCGCCATACGTTTGGTCAAGGTCGTGACTAGGACGCGCTCCTGCTTCGCGGTACGGGCGCGAACCTCATCGATGAGATCATCAATCTGGCCCTTGGTGGGCTTGACCGTCACCTTGGGGTCTACGAGGCCGGTGGGGCGAATGACCTGTTCCACGAACTCGCCGCCGGAAGCCGTCATTTCGAAATCGCCCGGTGTGGCCGACATGTAGACGGTTTGGCCCACGCGCTCCTCAAACTCATCGAAGGTCAACGGCCGGTTGTCTACGGCAGAAGGAAGGCGGAAGCCAAACTCCACGAGGTTGCGCTTGCGCGCCATATCGCCCTCAAACATGCCGCCGATCTGCGGAACGGTCACGTGGGACTCATCGATGATGGTGAGGAAGTCCTCTGGGAAATAATCCAAGAGCGTCGCCGGCGCGGAACCGGCGGGGCGGCCATCAACGTGGCGCGAATAGTTCTCAATGCCGGAGCAAAAGCCCACCTGCTCAATCATCTCGAGGTCGTATTCGGTACGCATACGCAGGCGCTGCGCTTCGAGCAACTTGCCGCGGTTCTCCAGCTCGGCGAGGCGCTCCGCGAGCTCCTCCTTGATGTCCTCAATGGCACGGGCCATACGCTCTGGGCCTGCTACATAATGCGTTGCGGGGAAGATTCTTACCTCATCGACCCGCTCCAGTACGTCGCCCGTCAAGGGGTGGATGTAATAGAGCTCGTCCACGTCATCGCCGAAGAACTCGATGCGCACCGCGCGCTCTTCGTAGGCGGGGATAATATCCACGGTATCGCCCTTGACGCGGAAGGTTCCGCGTGTAAAGCCCACGTCATTGCGCTCATACTGAATATCGACTAGCAAGCGCAGGAAGCGATCGCGGTCAATCTCCTCCCCCTCCTCGAGCACGACGGAGCGGTCAAGGTAGGACTGCGGCGTGCCTAGGCCATAGATGCAGGACACTGAGGAGACGACGACGACATCACGGCGAGAGAGCAGGGCCGACGTTGCCGAGTGGCGCAGGCGTTCCACATCCTCGTTGATAGAAGAATCCTTCTCAATGTAGGTGTCCGTCTGCGCGATATAGGCCTCCGGTTGATAGTAGTCGTAATAGGAGACGAAATACTCCACCGCGTTGTGTGGAAGGAGTTGGCGCAGCTCATTTGCCAGCTGTGCTGCTAGTGTCTTATTCGGCGCCATCACCAGTGTCGGGCGTTGCTGCTGTTCAATGAGCCACGCAGCAGTCGCTGACTTACCGGTGCCCGTGGCACCCATGAGGACCACGTCGCGCTCTCCGCGGTTGAGGCGTTCGTTGAGTTCCGCGATAGCCGCAGGTTGGTCACCGGCGGGCTGGTACTCGGACTCAACACGAAACTCGGCCGAGCGGCGCTCAACTTCGCCGACTGGGCGGTGTTCAGAGACCGGCAGGATAGGGTGTTCAGCAGCAAAAGCCATGCCGACCAGTCTAACGCGGCGCGGACGAAACCGGCTAGGACAGCGGCTTAGGGCAGCGCCGCACGCGTGGTGCGCAGCCACAGCTCGAGCTCACCGGTGGTCTCCCAGAGCGCATAGATTGCGGATTTGTCCGGCTCCATCGCCGTGTTGATCCGCTTGCGCAACCACGCCCGAGTCTGCGGTGTGCGCAGCGCCTTGACAGCGTCAGCGCTGATCCCCGGAGGCAGCTTGTCGGCCGGCGCCGTGGCCAGCGCTCCCAAGGCGATGACAATCTCGGCGTCGTCGATATCAATGGGCGAATCCACGCAGCTCTTTTTGAATGCATCAAGGTCGAAGGAACCATCACGAATATCCGCGAGCACTTCGCACGCGGCATGATTATCAAAAGGCCCAACGTCCCAGGTTCCCATGAAGGGGGAGAATAAACCGCTTACATGAACGGGATGAGAGCAGCAGGTAAATTTTACCCGCCATATCCTTTAAAAGTTCCTGCCTTCCTTTAGAATCGGCTGGCATGAAGTTCCGTTCCCTTGCCAGCACCCTGACGATTGCCGGGCTGCTCCCTCTCGCCGTACTAACCCAGACACCATCGGCCCTCGCCGCGCCGTGTACGCCCTACTCGAAGTCTGGTAGCTTTACCTCCACTCCGAAGGCTTCCGGTCCAGCCGGTGGATCCTCTCTCGGTGGGCTCGATGCGCTCTTCGGCAGCTCCTCCCGTTCGGGAAAGCGGGGAGAGTCTGCGAATGGGCAGCGCAGCAACTATAACCAGCGCCAAATTACTGGCGGGCCCACCCAGATCATGCAGCTGATCACCGGTTCCGGTTCGCCCAACCGCACGGATCAAAAGTTTGGCATCTCCGGGACCGATCTGGGCATCGCCTACTCTGATGACACAGGTCATTCCTACTACGTCTTCGGTGACTCCATGGACTGCGTCGGCGAGGGCGATGGTTGGCGCTCCAACCTCTTGCTGCGCACGACGGACCACGACTATGGCGACGGCCTGCGTCTCGAGGAGGCACTGACTACTGGCGGCTGGTCCACCAATGGCCGGGCAAAGGAATTCATTCCTTCGCAGAAGGTTGGGGACGCCGATACCAACGGTGAGCGCACCACGATTCCCACGGCGGGGATCGTCGTTGACGGCGTGCATTACGTGGACTACATGTCCGTGCGCTCCTGGCACGACCCGAACACTGGCTGGTCCACCAACTATGCGGCGACGGTGAAGTCCACTGATGGCGGAGTCACCTGGCGCGCGGTTCCGGAGGCCACACGCACCAACGCCAGCCACGGTGCGAACGCGCCAATCCCTGGTGGCGCCAACTATCGCGCCGGTTTTGAGAAACTGCAGCAATCGGCCTTTGTCGAGCACGGGGATTATGTCTACCGCTTCACCACGGGCAACGGCCGCCGCGGCCCCGCTTACCTGTCGCGCGCGCTGAAATCGGAATTCCCCAACGAACGTGCCTTCAGCTACTACTCTGATGGCTCCTGGGTAAAGGACCCCGCACAAGCTAGCGAAGTGCTTGACGGTAAGGTCTCAGAGCTCTCCGTCGCCTACAACCAGTACTTGGGCAAGTTCGTCACCATGTACGGGGTGGAAGGTGAAGGCATCGTCATGCGCACTGCGGATAGTCCGGAGGGACCGTGGTCGCCACGCCGCATGCTAGTCAGCGCCGAGACGACAAAGGTCGTCAGCGGCCAACCTCTGAACGACACCTACGCGCCCTTCGTGCTGCCGAACCAGGATGATCAGCACCTGTATTACACACTAACGTCGTGGCGCGACTACAACACCATGCTTATGCGCACGGACCTCGATTTTGTGGGTGAAGACATGGAAAACAATGACCACATCGCCGTCTCAGACGTCGTAGCAACGCGATAGTTAGAAAGAGATTCTTAGCTATCGGGTGAGCCTAGGAGTGCACGCAGCTTCTCGACGACCCCCGCGACCTGCCCATCGAGCGCTTCGCGGGGGCCGTTGTTATCAATGACGAAGTCGGCGGCGGCACGGCGCACATCGTCGGGGAGCTGCGCGGCTATGCGGCGGCGTGCATCGGTTTCCTCCAGGCCGCGGTACTCGACTAGTCGGCGTACTCGCTCCTCTGCGTCGACGTCGACGACGATGGTGGCGTCCATGTCTCCGTGGAGCCCTTTATCGACGAGGAGCGGCATGTCATAAACCACGAACTCGGCACCGCCTTGGCGCGCTGCCTCGAAGCGTGCCTGGGTTTCTTCCTGGATACGCGGGTGGGTAATGGAGTTGAGAACAGCGGTTTTCTCGGCGCTGGCAAAAGCGCGGGAGGCCAAGAGACCGCGATCAAGGCTCCCATCGGGGAGCAGAATGTCCTGCCCAAAGGCCTCCGCCAGCTCAGTGAGTGCCGGCTGGCCTGGCTCAACGATGTCACGGGCGATGCGGTCTGCATCGACCAGTACCCAGCCTTCCTGCACGAGGAGCTGCGCTACGGTGGATTTTCCGCTGCCGATTCCGCCGGTAAGTCCAATCAGTTTCATACCGGCTTAGGATACGCGAAAGGCCGCCTCTCCCCCAGCGGGAAAAGACGGCCTTTCCTAAGAAGCAATGTCCTTAGTTGCCAGCGAGCTTGTCGCGAAGAGCAGCGAGCTGCTCGTCGGATGCGAGGGAGCCGCCAACCTCTGCCTGAGAATCGGATGCCGGAGCTGCATCCTGAGACTCGGAAGAGTAGTTGGAGTTGGCAGCGGACTCGGCGGCCTCAGCGGCTGCAGCACGGTTGCGCTCGATCTGAGCGGTGTGCAGGTTGAAGCGACGCTCGGACTCGGCGTAGCGAGCCTCCCAAGCCTGGCGCTGCTCGTCGTAGCCCTCGAGCCACTCGTTGGTCTCCGGGTCGAAGCCCTCCGGGAACACGTAGTTGCCCTGCTCGTCGTAGGAGTCAGCCATGCCGTACTTGGACGGATCGAACTCGTCGGTGTAGTCCTCGTCTGCCTGCTTAACGGACAGGGAGATGCGGCGACGCTCGAGGTCGATGTCGATGACCTTGACCATGACTTCCTGGCCAACGTTGACAACCTGGTCCGGAACCTCCACGTGGCGCTGAGCCAGCTCGGAGATGTGGACGAGGCCCTCGATGCCCTCCTCGACGCGAACGAAGGCGCCGAACGGAACGAGCTTGGTGACCTTGCCCGGGACGATCTGGCCCACAGCGTGAGTGCGGGCGAAGACGCGCCACGGATCCTCCTGGGTTGCCTTCAGGGACAGGGACACGCGCTCGCGGTCCAGGTCGACGTCGAGGACCTCGACGGTGACCTCGTCGCCCACGGTGACAACCTCGGACGGGTGGTCGATGTGCTTCCAGGACAGCTCGGAAACGTGAACCAGGCCGTCGACACCGCCGAGATCGACGAAGGCGCCGAAGTTGACGATGGAGGAGACAACGCCCTTGCGGACCTGGCCCTTCTGCAGCTGGTGCAGGAACTCGGAGCGGACCTCGGACTGGGTCTGCTCGAGGTATGCGCGGCGGGACAGGACAACGTTGTTGCGCTGCTTGTCCAGCTCGATGATCTTGGCCTCGAGCTCCTGGCCGATGTACGGCTCCAGGTCGCGAACGCGGCGCATCTCAACGAGGGAAGCCGGGAGGAAGCCACGGAGGCCGATGTCCAGGATGAGACCACCCTTGACAACCTCGATGACGGTACCGGTAACCGGCTCCTCCTTGGCGTGCAGCTCTTCGACGGCGCCCCAAGCGCGCTCGTACTGTGCGCGCTTCTTGGACAGGATCAGACGGCCTTCCTTGTCCTCCTTGGTGAGAACAAGAGCGTCGATCTCGTCGCCGACCTCGACAACCTCATCCGGGTTGACGTCGTGCTTGATGGAGAGCTCGCGGGACGGGATGACGCCTTCGGTCTTGTAACCGATGTCGAGCAGGACCTCGTCGTGGTCAACCTTGACCACGGTGCCCTCGACGATGTCACCATCGTTGAAGTACTTGATGGTGGCGTCGACAGCTGCGAGGAAGTCCTCTGCGGTTCCGATGTCGTTGATCGCAACCTGAGGGGTGTTAGAAGTTGGCATGTAGTTATGCTCCGAATAAACGTAGGAGATCGTAATTGGACAGTTACGCGTCTCTTGAAAAGCGTCATTAAGCAGCGTAAATACGCAAGGCTTAAGATGGATTCCAATCCCGACTCGCAGCCGTGCCAAGCTCTCCTACAGTAGCCCAGCGCGTCCCGAGTCATAGACACGCCCGTACAACCCTACATCCTCGCAGCTAAAACGGCAAATACGACATGGAAAAAGAATTGGGAAAGGAAGAATGTCTTCAGCATCGTTTTCTGCATCCGCAGCCAATCGTAATTTCTGGGATGATGACGCCGACTCCTACCACGCAGATCATCCCGAGTATCTATCCTCTTTCTACTGGTGTCCGGAAATGCTGCATGAGGCTGAAGCGCAGCTGCTTGGCGACGTCTCCTCCGCTACCGTCCTCGAGCTCGGCTGCGGCTCCGCGCCGTGCACGCAGTGGTTGCAAGGACGCGCGCGCTTTGCGACGGGCTTCGATCTCTCGCCTGGAATGCTCTCCCATGCCGAGACTGGCCTACCGCTCGTTCAAGCAGATGCCCTGGCGCTTCCCTATCGCGATAAAGTCTTTGACATCGCTTTTTCTGCCTTCGGGGCCCTTCCCTTCGTAGCCGACCTTGACCAGGCACTGTACGAAGTTCACCGCGTTCTGCGCCCTCGTGGCCGCTTCGTCTTTTCTGTGCCACACCCCATGCGTTGGGTCTTCCCCGATGATCCACAGGACCTCACTGCACAGCTGTCCTATTTCGAGCGCGCCTACCTCGAGCAGGATGCCAACGGCGAGCTCACCTATGCTGAGTTTCACCGCACGATGGGCGATTGGGTGCGAGCGCTCCAGGTGCGTGGTTCATTTGAAATTTACAACCTCATCGAGCCCGAGTGGCCAGAGGGCCTCGACATCACTTGGGGCCAGTGGTCTCCTGAAAGGGGAGCCATTTTCCCCGGTACCGCCATCTTCGTCTGCGAAGCGCGCTAGGCCGGCACCGCCCACCCTGTTGCGGAGTTTGCCGGCCGCAGCGAACTAAGCTGGCAGTCATGCTTCAAGAACGCCTCGGGATCTTTCTGCGCCGCACGGTGGCGTGGTGGATCGACGCCTTCCTTGCCGCCGCCGTGATCGTGGTGCTCAAGTGGCTCATCAACCTCAGCACCGATGGCGCCCTCACAGGCAGGGCGGGCGCCATATATGACATCGTCGCCCTCGCCCTCGTCTTCTACGTCTACCGTGTGTGGGCGGAGGCGACAAAGCAGACCTCCCTGGGTAAGTGGTCGCTAAAGCTGGAGGTCATTGCTGAGCATCCCGGCATCGCCAGCGCTGCAATTCGCAACAGCTGGCTACTCCTCACCCTTGTTGCACTGACAGGACTCCCCTATGTTGAGGCAACCATTTTGGCCATCCTCGGATTGAGCGTCCTACTGCTGGGACAAACTCCCTTCGATCTCCTCGCCGGGTGCTTGGTGGAGCGCCGCACGCCCACCGAGGACGAGCGCGCGGTGGGCTTGACTTAAATCCCTAAAGCGCTCCCTAGTGCGCTGCGGCATCCCAGTTCTTGCCCACGCCCACGGAGACTTCGAGGGGCACGGTCAACTCGATAGCCTTGTCCATCTCGTGTTCGAGGATGCGCTGGACTTCCTCGGTTTCACCTGTCGCCACCTCCACGACGAGTTCGTCGTGAACTTGGAGGAGCACGCGCGAAGCCATGCCTTCCAAAGCCTTGTCCACGCGGATCATGGCGACCTTGATGATGTCTGCCGCTGTGCCCTGGATGGGCGCATTGAGGGCCGCACGCTCGGCGTTTTCGCGCGCCACACGGTTATCGGAGTTGAGCTCCGGTAGATAGCGGCGGCGCCCGAAGACCGTGGAGGTGTAGCCATCCTTGCGGGCCTGCACGACAACCTCATCGAGATAGCGCTTCACGCCACCGAAGCGTTCGAAATAGCTCTCCATGATCTCCTTGGCTTCACGTGCCGGGATACCTAGCTGCTGCGACAGACCATAAGCGGAAAGACCATACACAAGGCCATAGGACATGGCTTTGACGCGGCGGCGCAGCTCCGGCGTGACCTCATCCACCGGAACGTCAAAGACCTTGGAGCCGACGTAGTTGTGCAGATCCTCGCCCTCACGGTAGGCCTCGATAAGGCCCGGATCAGCAGACAGGTGCGCCATAACGCGCATCTCGATCTGCGAGTAGTCCGCCGTAATCAGGGTTTCATAGCCTTCCCCCACCACAAAGGCCGAGCGAATCTGGCGCCCCGCCTCCGTGCGCACCGGAATGTTTTGCAGGTTCGGCTCCGTGGAGGACAACCGGCCCGTTGAGGTCACAGTCTGGTTGAACGTGGTGTGGATGCGGCCATCCGGCTGGATGGTCTTGATGAGCCCCTCCAGCGTCGTTTTCATCTTCTGATACTCGCGGTGCGCCAGCAGGTGGTCCAAGAAGGGGTGCGGGTGGGTAGCAGCGAGCTGCTCGATTTCCTTGGCCGCGGTGGAATAGCCGGTCTTGGTCTTCTTCGTCTTTGGCATATCGAAGGTCTCAAAAAGCACTGCCTGCAGCTGCTTCGGGGAGTTCAGATTGAGGGAATCGTCACCAGCGAGCTCGCGGGCAGCGCGCTCTTGCTCGTTAACCTGCTCGATGAAGGCATCGCGCTGCGTCTCCAGGACGTCTCGGTCCACCGCGATGCCGGCGGCTTCCATACGCGCCAGGATGCTCACCAGAGGCAGCTCGAGGTCGGTATACAGCTCGAAGGAATCAATCTCCTGGAGTTGACTCGTCAATTCTGCCGCCAGCTCCATGATGGCGCCGGCCTGTTCCACAAGCTGATTGTCATCCAAGAGGGAGAGCTGCTCCGTGGCAGCCCCGAGGGACTTCTGCAGATGGCGCTGGTACACATCCGTCAAGGCGTAGGTGCGCTGGCCCGGCCGCAAGAGATAGGCGGCGAGAGCGGTGTCGTGGGCAATTCCTTGCAGCTCGATTCCCCGGCCGGACAACATATGCCATGCCGCCTTTGCCTCGTGGAGGTACTTCGGCGCATCCGATTCCAACCAGGCAGCCAGTGCGGCGTCATCGGCCGCGTCCAGGTCCGCCAATTCAATCTGGAGTCCCTCGAAGGAGGAATCGACGAGTGCTAGTGCGGCGGCATCACCCGCGCCCGGTGTTCCGTCGCCTTGCACGAAGACCGCTACGTGTTCTTTGTCTTCGAGCCACTCAGCCAGCGGAGTGTCTACCACGGTCACCGATACGTCTGGTGCCTCCTCAGCCGCCGCGGCTTCAGCTGCTGCGTCATGCGGTACGGCGTTGAGAACCCGCTCGCGCAGATTCGTGCCGAATTCCAATTCATCAAAGCGAGCTGCCACCTCGCTAGCCACGGCACCCTTAAAGCCGAGGTCCGCCGGGCCGACCTCGAGGTCCATATCCGTCACCATTTGCGTGAGCTGTCGGTTGAGCTTGACCTGTTCGATGCGATCGCGGAAGTTTTGCCCCGCCACGCCCTTTATCTCCTCGGCGTGCTCGATGAGGCCATCCAAAGAGCCGTACTGCGTGATCCACTTCGTGGCGGTCTTCTCCCCCACCTTCGGGACAGACGGCAGGTTATCGGAGGGGTCCCCGCGCAGGGCTGCGAAATCTGGGTATTGCTCGGGGCTGAGGCCATACTTCTCTTCTACTGCCTCCGGGGTAAAGCGGTGCAGCTTGGAGACTCCGCGCATGGGATAGAGGACGGTCGTGGAGTCGTCGACAAGCTGCAAATAGTCGCGGTCACCAGTGACCAGGAAGGTCTCATAATCCGCGCCGGCCTGAGTGGACAACGTAGCCACGATGTCGTCAGCTTCGAAGTTATCGCGCGACAGCGTAGTGATTCCAAGCGTCTCCAAAACCTCACGGATGAGCTCGACCTGGCCGCGGAACTCTTCGGGGGCGGCTTCACGCTGCGCCTTATACTCCGGGAACATCTCCGTGCGGAAGGTCTTTCGCCCCACATCGAAGGCCACCGCGACAAAGTCCGGCTTTTCCTCAGTCAGAATGTTCGCCAACATGGAAAGAAAGCCATACACCGCATTAGTGTGCTGACCGCCCGAGGTGGAGAAGTTCTCTGCGGGCAGTGCATAAAATGCGCGAAAGGCCATGGAGTGGCCATCAATGAGCAGGAGTCGAGGCTGAGAAGTAGTCACCCGGCCCATCCTAACGTGTTGCGCTCAATGACACCGTCGAGGGCCACAGGCAGGCAATTAGGTTCGAATTGGTCCGCTGCGCTAGTATCGTTGCTTGTGCGCCCCTGTAGCCCAATTGGCAGAGGCAACGGATTCAAAACCCGTGTAGTGTGAGTTCGAGTCTCACCAGGGGCACAATTCCACCCCACAACAGAGCTTGTTGTGGGGTGTTAGCGTTTTCAACGGAAAGGAACCCGTCGCCATGCGTCGCACTATCATCGCTGTGAGCACCGCCATTGCCCTCACCGTAGGCGGCACCGCCGCTGCTACTGCTGCCGAATCTAGCGCGGACAAGCAGATATCCACCAAGGTTGAAGGATCTTCTTACTATCAAGAACTGCGCAAGTCCACGGCTTCCTCCAACGATCCTCAGCTGAATAATTTCTACGCAGTGCTTCTCGACGGCCTCGTCGGCCTCACTGTCTTCGCCATCCTGGGATCGATCTACGGCGAAGTATCCAAGCGCCTGCCGATGTAAAAGGCGTATATCCTTCTACCGATTGAATAGTTTGCATAAGCCTGCGTTGAGGTGAGAGAATAAAAAGTCATCTGCTCACCCGCTCTTCCCGGCACGGCAATCCCACCGGGTAGACAGTCAAGGTTACTTTCGGTTTATGCATTATCTTTTCAACGCCATTCGCGGCGCCCTTATTGGCATGGCCGAGTTAGTCCCCGGAATCTCCGGCGGCACCGTTGCGCTCATCGTCGGCATCTATGAGCGCGCTTTGCATAACGCCAATGATCTCATCTCCGGCCGTTTCAAGAAGGTCGAATGGGGCTTCCTCGTCTCCGTTGCCGTCGGCATGTTCGTCGCCGTTTTCGGCTTCTCCACGATCCTCCATAACTTTGTGGAGGGCCAGGTTTCGCTATCCAGCGCGCTCTTCCTCGGCATGGTCGCCGTGTCTATCATCGTGCCGCTGAGCATGATGTCGCGCGTTTCACCCGCGTCCATCGCCGCGCTTGTTATCGCCGCCGTCGCAATCTTCTTCGTCACCGGCTTCACCTCCACCCCAGTGGAAGACCCCAACCTGCTCGTGGTTTTCCTAGCGGCCATGGTGGCTGTGTGCGCGCTCGTTCTTCCCGGTGTGTCAGGCTCCCTCATTTTGCTGACCATGGGCCTCTACGCGCCGATTATCGGTGCGGTCTCAGACCGCAACATGGTCGTCGTGGGTGTCTTCGCACTCGGCGCGGTGTGTGGCCTCGCAGCTTTCGTCAAGGTATTGAACTACCTGCTGGATAATCACCGCGATGTCACCCTTGCAGCCATGGCTGGTTTCATGCTCGGCTCCCTGCGTGCGTTGTGGCCGTGGGGCGCTGACCAAGACGCCTCCACACCACTGATCCTGCTTATGTTCGCGATTGGTGGCATTATCGTGGCCATTTTCATCGTTGTGGACCGGCGCAAAGCCGCTAGCTACCAAGAGAGTTAAAGCATGAGAAAGAAAACGGCCATCATCGTGGGCGCTGCCGGGTTGCTAGCATCCGCAACCCTCTCCGGCTGTGTTACCAACGTGGAGCCGGCGCTGCCGGAAGGCTGGTCTGCGCCCAACGTGGACGAAGTTCCCGAGATTGCCGCGATGTACGAGGATGCCGATGGCGTCCTTACAGTAGGCACGAACCCGCCTTTTGCGCCTTTCGAATTCAAGGATTCCGACGGCTCGATCATCGGCCTAGAGATGGACTTGGCCAATGCCGTCGCCCAAGTATTGGGGCTTGAATTTCAGCCGGTGGAGCAAGACTTCTCTATGATTCTGCCGGCGGTCCAAGCCGGACAAATCGATCTGGGCGGTTCCGGATTCACCGATACCGATGAGCGGCGCGAGAACTTCGATTTCGTCGATATTCTTTATGCCGGCATTCAGTGGGCGAAACTCACCGATGGCCCCAATGACGTGGACCCATCCAACCCCTGTGGCCTCACCGTCGCGGTGCAGCGCACCACGGTATCGGAGACCGACGATCTGCGCCCCAAGCAGGAAGCCTGCGACGGCGACCTGACCATTCTTCCCTATGACACGAGCGATAATGCCGCCCTAGCGGTCCTGATGGGGCGCGCTGATGCTCTCTCAGCGGACTCCCCCGTTTCTGCCTGGGCTGTTAACCGCTCAGATGGACGTATGTCCATGGTCGGCGAAATGTTCGACGCGGCACCCTACGGCTTCGCCGTGCCCAAGGATTCTGACCTCGGACCCGCCGTGGCCGCGGCACTCCAACACCTCATCGACACCGGAGCCTATGCAGAGATACTCAATAAGTGGGGCGTCGACGAGGGCCTCGTCGAGCACGCAATGATTAATGAAAGGCCGATCAATGACTAACTCCTCTCTCCCGGCAGCGTCGGAGTCGTCGGCTTCGACTACCCCAGAAAAGATCGAAGCCCGCCCACTGCGCCACCCCTGGCGCTGGGTCTTCGCTACCCTCCTCGCGCTGCTTGCAGTGTGGTTCATCATCTCCTCGGCGCGCAATGAGGCCTTCGGGTGGGGCACGTATTTCCAGTATCTTTTCGATACCCGGATCGCCACCGCTGCGCTGCATACCATTGCCATTACGATTCTGGCGATGATCATCGGCGTCGTGGGCGGCGCTGCCCTCGCGGTGATGCGCATGTCCCCCAACCCTGTGCTGGGAGGCGTGTCGTGGGTCTTCCTGTGGCTCTTCCGTGGCACGCCAATCTACGTACAGCTCGTCTTCTGGGGTCTGCTTTCGGCCCTCTACCAATCCATCAACCTAGGATTCGCGGAGATTTCCCTCACCGAGGTGCTCACTAACGCATTCCTTCTTTCCGTCTTGGGCTTGGGCCTAAACGAGGCCGCATACATGGCGGAGATTGTCCGCTCCGGTATCTCATCTGTTCCGGAGGGCCAGAAGGAAGCCAGCAAGGCCCTGGGAATGGGTTGGTGGATGACCATGCGCCGCACGGTGCTCCCGCAGGCTATGCGCATCATCATCCCGCCGACCGGCAATGAGTTCATTTCTCTGCTCAAGACTTCCTCCCTTGTGGTTGCTATTCCCTACACGGCCGAAATTTTTGGCCGCGCCACGGATATCTCGGCTGCGCTCTTCGAGCCCATTCCGCTTCTGATGGTGGCCGCGACGTGGTACCTGGCTATCACCTCTCTGCTCATGGTGGGCCAGTACTTCTTGGAGCGCCGCTTTGAGCGCGGCGCCACCCGCGAGCTCACCGGCCGCCAGCTGGCCGCACTAGCGGATGCCGAAGGAACTATCCCCCGCAACGTCTCTGTCATCCCGGAGGTAAAGAACTAATGACCACCCCCATGATCTCCGCGCAGAATGTGCACAAATCCTTCGGCCAGCTCGAGGTTCTTAAAGGAATCGACCTCACCGTCATGCCCGGTGAGGTCACCTGCCTCTTGGGTCCCTCCGGTTCCGGCAAGTCCACCTTCCTGCGCTGCTGTAATCACCTGGAGAAGGTCACGGCAGGCCGCCTCTACATCGACGGCGAGCTCATCGGTTTCCGCGAGCGCAACGGCGTGCTCTATGAAATCTCCGAGAAGGAAGCCGCAGCCCAGCGCCAGGATATCGGCATGGTCTTCCAACAGTTCAACCTGTTTAGCCACCGCACCGTGCTGGAAAACATCATCGAGGCACCGGTCCAGGTAAAGAAGCAGAGCCCAGAGCAAGCCAAAAAGAAGGCCATGGAGCTGCTGGACAAGGTCGGCCTCGCGCACAAGGCGGATGCCTATCCGGTGCAACTGTCAGGTGGTCAGCAGCAGCGTGTCGCCATTGCCCGCGCGGTTGCCATGGACCCGAAGCTGATGCTTTTCGACGAGCCCACCTCCGCCCTCGACCCCGAGCTCGTCGGTGAGGTTCTCCGCGTCATGAAGGAGCTTGCCGCCGACGGCATGACCATGCTTGTCGTGACCCATGAGATGGGCTTTGCCCGGGAGGTCGCCGACACCATTGTCTTCATGGATGGCGGCAGCGTCGTCGAAACCGGTACGCCTGAGCAACTCTTGGACAACCCGCAGCACCAGCGCACGAAGGATTTCCTCTCTTCGCTGCTCTAGCGCGCTGCACCACCACGCACGCAGCACTACCGCAACTGCCCTCGTTGCCAAAGTTTCTCGCCCCGGCTCAAGATCTGGCCAGATCTTTGGCAACAATGGCAGTTTTCTATTTGAACCCGTCCAAGACAAAACTCCGGCCAGTCCGCAAAGGAAATCTGGCCGGAGTTTTTCTGAAGAGAGCTAGCGAAACAGCTAACGCTAGCGGTGGGGTTCTATTCGGTGTCCCCTTCCGTTTCCGTAGTCTCAGCGGGCTCCTCAGAGTCCTCGGCGGGGGCCGAGGCCATCGGGCTATCCGCAGACTGGGCTTGGATGACGTCATCCAGCACCGCGTGGATGTAGGGCGCGGCCTTGTCATTGGAGTACTCCGAGGCAAGCTCGACGCCCTCAACGAGCGCAGTGGCGTTGGGAACATCCGAATTGAAGAGGATCTCCCAGACTGACACGCGCATGATCGCGCGGTCAACAGCAGGGATGCGCTCTAGGGACCACTCGCTGGAAAGGTAACGGGCGATGGCGTCATCGATAGCGTCCAACTCTTCAGCTGCGCCGCTGACGATCTCGCGGGTGTACTCAGCGATCGGCGCCACACCATTTTCCGGATCGCGGGCAAGCTCGACGCGGTCCTCCACGATTGCTACCGGATCAACATCGCGCGACTCTGCCTCGAAGAGGATATCTGCGGCTCGGCGGCGCGCACGGTAGCGCGCCGTGTGACGCTTATAGTTAGGCTCTGGCTGGGTCATCTTAGTTGTTAACGCGAGACAGGTACTCGCCAGTACGCGTATCGATCTTGAGGGTGTTACCGGTCTCAATGAACAACGGAACCTGGATCTCAGCACCGGTCTCGAGCGTCGCCGGCTTAGTGCCGCCGCTGGAGCGGTCACCCTGCAGACCCGGCTCAGTGTGCTCCACCTTCAGGTCAACGGAGATCGGCAGCTCACCGAACAGAGCCTCACCGTCGTGGAAGGAGACCTGGACGCGCATGTTTTCCAGAAGGAACTTGCCGGCGTCGCCGAACTTGTCAAATGGCAGCTCGTACTGCTCGTAGGTCTTATCATCCATGACCACGTAGTTCTGGCCATCGTTGTACAGGTAGGTCATGTCGCGGCGGTCGACGTTAGCGGTCTCCACCTTCACGCCAGCGTTGAAAGTCTTGTCCGTTACCTTGCCAGAGACCACGTCCTTGAGCTTGGTACGCACGAAAGCTGGGCCCTTGCCCGGCTTCACATGCTGAAACTCAACAATCTGCTGCAGCTTGTTGTCGATCTTCAGAACGAGACCGTTCTTGAAATCAGTGGTATCTGCCATGAAATGACTCTCCCAAATTACTTGTAGTCGAAACTATGAAAACAGTGTCTAAGCATACCGTACGCACGGCACCAGCGGAGCGAAGGGGTGCTGGCTACAGCACCTGAAGTTCCTTCGGGTAGGGCGTAATGATCTTCGCTGCACCGGAGGTAATGAAAAGACTGTCCTCGATACGAACGCCGCCCTTGCCCGGGATGTAAATGCCTGGCTCGATGGTCAATGTCATGCCTTCAGCCAACTCGCCCTTTCCGGTTTTCGCTGCGGAGGGGCCTTCGTGCACGTCAAGACCGATGCCGTGACCGGTGGAGTGGACGAAGTACTCGCCATAGCCGGCGTCGGCAATAATGTCGCGGCAGGCCGCGTCAACGTCGACAAGCTTCGCGCCCGGCACCGCAGCCTTGACGCCTGCTTCCTGGGCCCGCAGCACGACGTCATAGATCTCGCGGGCAAAGTCGGTGACCTCACCGATAGCGAAGGTGCGTGTGCAGTCGGAGTTAAAGCCGCGCAGGTGGGCTCCGAAGTCGATCGTGACCAGGTCACCCTTGCGCAGCTCGCGGTCATCCGCGCCGTGGTGGGGTTTAGCGGAGTTCTCGCCGGAGGCCACGATGGTGTCAAAGCTCACGCGCTCCGAACCGAGCATGCGCATGCGGTATTCCAAGTCAGCAGCGACCTGTCGCTCTGTGCGGCCAGCAGCTACCTCACCCGCCTCGATAAGATCGGTGAGCGCCTGGTTTGCCAAAGCGGCAATTTCCTCCAGTTTCTGAAGCTCAATGTTGTCCTTGACCAAGCGAATCTTCTCAATCACCCCGGTGACTGGAACCAGCGTCACGCCTTCGGGCGTCGCCTTCTCCAGACGCTCGAGTTGCGCAACAGTGACATAGTCCGCCTCGTAGCCAACCCGCAGATCATCGGATACCTTCTCCAGCAGGTGCGGGCCCACATCGCGGCCAAGGCTGGCTTCGATATCCGGGACTTCCTGTGCAATCTGGGTTGTGTAGCGGCCATCAGTTGCCATGAGCGCGGAGAGATCCTTGCGGAGCAACAAACCGCCATTCGAGCCGGAAAAACCCGTCAGGTAGCGCACGTGCGTCAAGTGGGTAACAATAATGGCGTCAATACGCTGGCCGGACAGCTCGGTCATAAGCTTACGGCGACGGTTGCTATAACGAGTATCGGCTAATGCCATGAGAGAACCACTCCATTCATTTTCAAGCGATACTCCATGATAGCTAATTTGCCAGTAGGTACCCCAGTGCCGCGACGTAGCCGTACGAGCCCAGCCCTGCGATAACACCGCGCGCGAGTGGACTGAGGTAAGAGTGTTGGCGGAAAGCCTCGCGTGCATGCACGTTGGAGAGATGAACCTCGACGAAACCGGCGCCATCGGCTACCTCCGCCAAGGCATCCCGTAGCGCCACCGAGGTGTGGGTAAAGCCGCCTGGGTTGATGATGACGGGCCAGCCTTCGTCGGCGGCTCGATGCACCTGCTCGATGAGTTCGCCCTCATGGTTGGACTGGAAGAAGACGATCTCTTCCTCCCCCGCCGCGGCGCGCACGCGGCTTTCGATATCCGCTAGGCTTTCGCTTCCGTAAATCTCTGGCTGGCGTTTGCCCAAACGGTTCAGGTTGGGACCGTTGAGAACGAGGATGGTCATGGCGAACTCCTTGAAGCTTTAGGGGGTCAGCTGAAACTCTACGAGGCCAGTTGCGCGTAAGCTGCGCGCAACTCCTCCTCTGTGGCGTCTTCGAGGCGGGTTGTTTCCCCAATACCAGTGAGCGCGACGAAGCGGATGCGACCCTCGCGGTTCTTCTTGTCGTGCCGCATGCCGTCGAGCAACTCCTCGAAGTGCCCCTGCTCATAGGTGGTGGGCAGCCCAATCCGGGTGAGGATGTCTCGGTGGGTGGCGACGAGGGTGGCGTCGATAAGCCCCCGAGCGTGGGACAGGTGCGCAATAAACATCATGCCCACCGCCACAGCACGGCCGTGGCGCCACGAGTAATTCTCGCGGCGTTCCACAGCGTGGCCGAAGGTATGGCCGTAATTGAGGGTTTCGCGCAGACCGGACTCCTTCAAGTCCTGGCCCACCACGTGCGCCTTGACGGCAATGGACCGCTCGATGAGTTCAGGAAGCAGGCCTTCCGGTTTGAGGCAAGCGGCGGGGTCCGCTAGATAGTGCTCGATGATGCGTGGATCGTGGATGAAACCAGTCTTGATGATTTCTGCGGAGCCAGCGATGATCTCGTCTTCGGGCAGCGTGCGCAGGTGATCCAGGTCGACGAAGACTGAATCCGGCTCGTGGAACGCCCCAACGAGGTTCTTTCCTGCGGCTGTGTTGATACCTGTCTTCCCGCCCACGGCAGCATCAACCATCGCCAGCAGCGTCGTCGGAGCCTGAATAACCGGGATGCCGCGCATCCACGTTGCCGCAGCAAAACCCGCCAAATCTGTGACGGCACCGCCGCCGAGGCCGATGACTGCATCGCGGCGGCTAAACCCAGCGTCACCAAACACATCCCACAGACGTGCCAATACATCAAGCTGCTTGGCAGCCTCGGCATCGGGAACCTCGACCGGGGTGGCCTCGAGGCCCTGTGTGCTGGCTTGCTCAGCGAGTTTGCTGGCAGCTTGGGCCAGCGGCGGCTGGTGGATAATCGCCACCTTTGCCGCACCAATGCCCGCGGCGCGCTCAATCATCGCAGCACTGAGGCCACTACCAATCGTGACCTCGTAGGGGGATGGTCCGTTAACCGGAATGGTGTGCATGGGAGCGGCTCCTTCAGCAGCGCTAGTAGTCGTCTTCATTAGTCGTCGCGGGGGTGGAGTGACAATAAGCCAGTGTCTTAGAGAGTCTCAAGGAAGCTCAAAATATCGCCCACCACCTGCTGCGGGGAGCGCACGCCTGTGCGTACCTTTAAATCCGCAACCTTGGTGTAGAGCGGCCGTCGCTCCTCCAAGAGTTGGGAATAACGCGCGAGAGGATCCGCCGACTCGAGAATCGGGCGGTTGGTACCCCCCATCGTGCGGGTGACGCCTTCTTCGGGTGTGATGTCGAGGTAGACGACGGTCAGGCTATCGAGCAAGTCACGGGTCGATTCTGTCAGCACGGCACCGCCACCCAGGCTCACCACCCCGGTGGTAGCCAGCGCCTCGCGCACGACCTCGGCTTCCACTTCGCGGAATTCCGGCTCACCCAGCTCGGAGAAAATCTCGCCGCACTTCTTTCCATAGCGCGCCTCAATGAGGCTGTCGGTATCAACAACGTCGCAATTCAGTGCCCGCGACAGGCGGCGACCAATCGTGGTTTTGCCGGCACCTGGAGGTCCTACAAGGACGACGTGTGGGGAGTTCATGCGTCACCCCACTCCAGTCGGCCTGCCACGTAGTCCTGGTAGGCAGCGATGTTGCGCTTGGTTTCGGCGAGGCTATCGCCGCCGAATTTCTCCAGCACCGCACGCGCGAGAACGAGCGCCACCATCGCCTCTGCCACGACACCGGCAGCCGGTACCGCGCAGACGTCGGAACGTTGGTGAATAGCGGTAGCCGCCCCACCTGTGGCCATGTCGACCGTCTTGAGCGCACGCGGGACCGTGGAAATCGGCTTCATCGCCGCGCGGACGCGCAGCGTCTGGCCGTTGGTCATGCCGCCTTCCAGACCACCAGCGCGGTTAGTCTCACGATCCACGCCATTGTCTGTGCGGACCATTTCATCGTGCGCTTCGCTCCCGCGGCGGCGGGCCTCAGCGAAGCCATCGCCGACCTCGACGCCCTTGATCGCCTGAATCCCCATCAAGGCGGCGGCGAGCTGTGCGTCGAGGCGGTCTTCACCCGAGGTGTGCGAGCCCAAGCCAATCGGCAGGCCTTCCACGATCACCTCGACAATGCCGCCCAGAGTGTCTCCCTGCTTTTTCGCGGTTTCGATTTCTGCGATCATGGACTCTTCCGCCGCCTTATCGCAGGCGCGTACCGGTGAAGCGTCGATAGCCTCAAGGTCCGCGAAGCTAGGATGCGGGCCCTCATAAGGTTCTGAGGCACCGATGGAGATGACGTGGGACAGCACCTCGACTCCCAGGGTTTCGCGGAGGAAGTTGCGCGCGACCGTGGCCGCGGCGACGCGAGCAGCGGTCTCGCGTGCGGAGGAACGCTCCAGAATCGGACGAGCCTCCGCGTGATCAAACTTCACCATGCCGGCGAAATCGGCATGCCCCGGGCGGGGACGAGTGAGCGGGGCGCCGCGGCCAGATGCCATCGCCTTAGCGGTCTCCGGGTCATCGAGATCGAGCGCGTCCGGGGACATGATGGTGGTCCACTTCGGCCACTCCGTGTTGCCGATCATGATGGCAATTGGGCTGCCCAGAGTCAGTCCGTGGCGAATGCCACTGAGCAAGGTGAGCTCATCGGCCTCGAACTTCATGCGGGCACCGCGGCCATAGCCGAGGCGGCGGCGAGAGAGCTGGAGAGCGATGTCGTCTTGGGAAACGGGAACCCCGGCGGGCATGTGCTCGATGAGTGCAACGAGTGCCTGGCCGTGAGATTCACCTGCGGTAGTCCAACGAAGCATGCGGACTATTATCACACGCTAGGGGATCTTTCGGGGGCACTGGGCCGTCTATCACACCGTGTCGGGGCTAAAGAACACGACAAGGGCTGCAGCAATGAGCATGCCGGGCCCGTGCGCGGGTTTCCGATCCTGCGTTATGAACCCCCAGAGCAGCGTGCTCAGCGACGCCCCTACCATCGCTAACGCTACCCCTGGTACTCCCGCCGCGTGGGCGGTCACCATGCCCAGTGGCAACGCCAGCTTGAGATCACCCCCGCCCACGCTTCCGGCACGGCTCAGCAAGGCAACCAGAATATAAAGCCCCGGCCATAGCAGCCCGGCTGGGTCGAACCACCACAGCGACAGCACGGCGGCCGGCAGTGTCAGATAGTTGGGCAGGCGTTTGAAACGCAGGTCATAAACGATTAAGGCGCACCCCCACGCCAGAAAAAGCACATCCCCCATGACTGCGCAGCCTACCGTGCGGGGTGCTGCCGCGCATGCTGTTGATTAAGGCAGCTTGAGCGCAGCGTTGAGAGCAGCCAGCATCTCTGCCCGCGGGGCGGTGTGCCCGGTAAATTGTTCAAACTGCGAATAAGCCTGGTTGGCCAGCATGATGTGCCCGCCGACGGTCGGATAGCCATCAGCAGCCGCATACACAGTTAAAGGCGTAGGCCATGGATCGTAGATAACGTCGAACACCGGAGCCTTGGCCAACTGGGTCAGATGCTCTTCCACGGCGGCGGAGGGAACAGTGGAGACGATGAGGTCCACCGAGCGCGCTAACCCCGCGAGATCATCACCAAAAGATGCTGAGTGGAGGGAGAGGCCAAGGGCGTCCCCTAGCGGCCGTAGTTCAGCACGACGATCTGAGCGATTGAGCACGGTGACATCGTTAACACCACGCTGGGCTAGCCCCCACAGGACCGGCCGCGCGGTTCCACCAGCGCCGATGAGCAGCGCCGAAGACGGCTGGGAAGAGCCCAGCAGCTCATCGAGTGCGCCCAGCACGCCTTCCGTATCCGTGTTGTCCGCGCGCCACCCCTCCGCGGTGCGCACCAAGGTATTCGCAGAGCCGATGAGCTTGGCGCGCTCGCTCACGATGTCTGCGCAAGCCAAGGCGTCGAACTTCAATGGCATGGTCACCGAGAAACCTCGGTACTCTTCCCCTACCTCGGCGAGGAAGGCAGCCAAGTCGGTCACCTCGAACCTGGTGTAATCCCAGTCCTTCAGATTCAGCGCATCATAGCCGGCCTTATGGAGGACCGGGGATAACGAATGCTCGATGGGGCTGCCTAAAACTGCGGCGCGCGGCATCCTATTACTGCTCCTCTGCTGGTGGCTCGCCGGCGCCTTCGCGCTGGCTGTCCAGGATGCCAGAGCGCACCGCATCATCGACGTTGGCGAGGTGCTCATCATAGTTGTCGGTAAAGACCGTCGTGCCCTTGTCATCAACCGTGACGAAGAAGAGCCAATTGCCCTCTGCCGGGTTCTCCATAGCCTGGATGGCCTCCTCCGACGGCGAGGCGATCGGGGAATCCGGAAGACCATCCTTCGCATAGGTATTCCACGGGGTCTCGCGGTTACGGTCCTCATCGGTGGTGGCCAGCTCGACGTCCTCGAGCCCGTAGTTCACAGTGGAGTCCAACTCCAAGCGCATCGGCTCGTCGAGGCGGTTGAGGATGACGCGCGCAACCTTGTCGAATTCACCGGCCGGCGACTCACGCTCCACCAGGGATGCTGCGGTCAGAAGCTCATAGGGTTTCAGGCCAATGGCCTGGGCGCGGTCGACAATGTTGGTGTCGTTGTACTTCTTCGTCGAACGAGTGATGAGATCGGTCAGGATCTCCTGGGCATCCATGTTCGGGTCAAGCACGTACTGTCCCGGGGCGATAAGCCCCTCAATACGCTTGGGATCCTCGCCGCGGGCACGGACTTCCTCCACGGCCCAGTCCGGCGCACCCAGTTCGGCTGGGTCTACCGTGGCCGCGATCTTCTCTAGTTCCTCGGCGGATACGCAACCACCCTCCTTACAGGAGACCTGCGAGATCAGGGAGTAAATACCAAACCGGACATCGCCCCCCAGTACGTTGACGTCCAGCAACGTCGCTCCGCCGTGCACGTCGAGCAAGTCCACCATGTTGGCGTCATCAAGCAGTGCCTCCACGGCGGATTTGGCACTCATCTCCTCTTGGAGACGGTAAAACCCGGGCTTGATTTGGCTCGCGCGCGGATTGGAATTGGCCGCCGAAGAGAAAGCCTCAGGCGTCTTCACCACATTCTTTTCTGCTAGCTCAGGTGCCAGTTCTCCCATGGATGAGCCTTCCGGGACCTGAACGAGCTGTGTTACACCATTGCCTTGTCCCTCATAGTCCAAGGTATTGCCCCCTCCCAACAGGCGGAAACCGATGTAGCCGAGGCCGCCGATGATGAGGACAAGGCTGGCAATAAGCACGGCCATGCCGCGCTGGCGGCGCTTGACGTACTGGGGTTCCATCGAGCGTCCGATGCGTGAAGGTTTACGGCTCACGTACTTCGTCTCCTAGGTTTGAAGGGATGTGGCCGTTCAACGCGAAATGGCGCGCATCCAGCCAGGATTGCAAAATTTCCACCGCGGCCGCTTGGTCGATAACCGAACGGCCGCGTCTCTCTGACACGCCAGAGGCTCGCAGTGCAGATGATGCCACCACTGTGGTGAGACGCTCATCCACCATGCGCACAGGCGGAGGTGTGTTTATCGTGTCATCTTTTGCCAAGCGGCGGCGGATACGAAACGCGATTTCTTTGGCATGTTTAACACTTGATGAGCCGTTGCCCTTGAGATCACGCGGCAAACCGACCGCCACCTCGACGACGTCATACTCGTGAATAAGCTCAAGCAGTCGGTCGATGTCACCCTTGTCGCGGTCCTTAAACCCGGTTTCGCGGCGGACGGTCTCGACCGGCATAGCCAGGCGGGCATCCCGATCGGAAACCGCCACGCCGATGCGGACAGTTCCGACGTCGAGACCCAACCGGCGCCCTGGTCCGGGATCGTCTACTCCTGGCTTATCGGGCTCTACGGCCATGGTGTTCCTCCTGGTCCTGAGAGTCAGCTACTTCTGCACACCTACTCGTGCGCATCCATTAGTGGGTTTCGAGCTCATCACGGACGGCGTCGAAGGCAGCTTGCAGGCCTTCGGCGTTTGCGCCGGAGCCTTGAGCCATATCCGGCTTGCCGCCGCCCTTGCCATCAACGTAGCCGGACACCAGCTTAACCAAGTCACCAGCCTTGACACCGCGCTCAATTGCTGCCCTGGTGGCACCCACGATGAATGGCAGCTTGCCGCCCTCATTCTCCGATGCCAAGACGACCACACCAGCGACATCACCGAGGCGGTTCTTAATGTCGGAAGCCAGCGTGCGCAGGTCACCGCCGTTCACACCCTTAGGGAGCTTGACGGCCACGATGGTGAAATCGTTGACGGTCTTCGCCGTAGAGATCATGTCCGCAGTCTGGGACATGAGCTGGGCCTTGTGCAGCTCTGCAATCTGCTTCTCTGCGGCCTTGAGCTTCTCCGTCAGCTGCGCGATGCGCTCCGGCAGGTCCTCGGTCTGGACCTTCAGCTCGCGAGACACACCTTCCACCAGGGCTGCTTCCTTGGAGTAGTAACGGAAGGCATCCAAGCCCGAATAGGCCTCGATGCGGCGCGCACCGGAACCCACGGAGGATTCACCAAGGACAGACACTGGACCGATCTCTGCGGTGTTCTTCACGTGCGTACCGCCGCACAGCTCGATGGAGAAGGGCCCTCCCATCTCCACGACGCGGACCTCGGAACCATAGTTCTCACCGAACAGGGCCATCGCGCCCATCTCCTTGGCCTTGTCCAAGGAAGTCTCGATGGTATTGACCGGGAAGTGCTGGTCTACCGCCTGGTTAGTCACCAAAGCGATCTCATCGAGCTGCTCCTGGGTGAGCTGGTCGGTGTAGTTAAAGTCAAAGCGCAAGTAACCCGGTCGGTTCAAGGAGCCAGCCTGGACAGCGGTCGGCCCCAGCACCTGGCGCAGCGCGGCGTGGATGAGGTGCGTGGCGGAGTGCGCCTGCACGGCACCGTGGCGCCACTGCTGGTCTACCTCGGCTGTTACGCCAGTGCCCAGTTCAAGGCCACCAGCGGTCACCGTAGCTTTGTGGACCCACAGCCTCTTGCCGATCTTCTGCACGTCATTGACCTCAAGGAGGGTTTCACCGGCAATGATCCGGCCTCGGTCGGCGGTCTGGCCACCGGCTTCGGCGTAGAGCGGCGACTGGTCCAGAATTACCTCGACGGTGTCGCCTGCTTGGACTTCAGAGACCTTCTCGCCATCGCGGACGAGGCCGAGTACCTTGGCTTCGGACTCCAAGGTCTCGTAGCCCGTGAACAGAGTCGGATGGTTATCCACCCACTCGCGGTAGAGCGACAAGTCGGCGTGACCATGCTTCTTAGCCTGGTTATCAGCTTTGGCACGGCGGCGCTGCTCGCCCATGGCGGCATCAAAGCCCTCCATGTCCACGCTAAGGCCAGCTTCTTGGGCCATCTCCAATGTCAAGTCGATGGGGAATCCATAGGTATCGTGCAGTTCAAACGCCTTCTCACCGGACAGCACCTTCGGGGTGGCCGCGCGGGAGGTGCTCTTTAGCTCGTCGACAGCTTCGTCGAAAAGCTTGGTGCCCGACTCCAGGGTCTTGAGGAAGGCCTTCTCCTCCGCCACGGCGACGCGCAGGATGCGCTCACGGTTCTCCGCAATCTCCGGGTAGGACGGAGTCATGGTGTCCATGATGGTGTTCATGAAGCGTTCCATGGTCTCACCCTTCGCACCCAGCAGCTTGGCGGAGCGGATGATACGGCGCAGCAGTCGGCGCAGGATATAGCCACGGCCCTCGTTACCGGGGGTAACGCCATCCAGGATGAGCATCATGCCGGTGCGCGAGTGGTCCGCCACCACGCGGAAGCGGATCAAGTCTTCCTTCGGCGCATCGGGCGTGTATTTCGCCCCGGTGAGTTCCTCGGCAACGTCAATGACCGGGCGCAGCAGATCCGTCTCGTAGACGTTGTCCACGCCCTGCAGGATGCAGGCAACGCGCTCGATGCCCATGCCGGTATCGATGTTCTTCTTAGGCAACGGGCCGAGAATCTCAAAGTTGCCCTTGCCGATGCCTTCGCCGCGCTCGTTCTGCATGAAGACCAGGTTCCAGATCTCCATGTAGCGGTTATCGTCCGCGACGGGGCCACCGTCCTGACCATATTCCGGACCACGGTCATAGTAAATCTCAGAGCACGGACCGCACGGGCCAGGAATACCCATGGACCAGTAATTATCCTCCATGCCGAGGCGCTGAATGCGCTCGCGGGGAACACCGATCTTGTTGTGCCAGATATCGGCTGCCTCATCATCATCGAGGTAGACCGTGACCCACAAACGCTCGGGATCTAGCCCCAAGCCGCCATCCTCTACCGAGTTCGTCAACAGGTTCCAGGCGTGGGTGATAGCACCCTCCTTGAAGTACTGGCCAAAGGAGAAGTTGCCTGCCATCTGGAAGAAGGTGTTGTGGCGGGTGGTGATGCCTACTTCCTCGATATCCAAGGTGCGCACGCACTTCTGGATGGAGGTCGCCGTACCGTTAGCAAAAGGCGGGTTCTGCTGGCCCAAGAAGTAGGGCTTGAAGGGAACCATGCCGGCGTTGACGAAGAGCAGGTTCGGGTCATCCAGGATCAGCGACGCGCTGGGGACGGCTTCGTGGCCGGCCTTGACGAAGTGCTGGGTAAAGCGTTCCCGGATCTCATGAGTCTTCACGAGCAAAAGTCCTTCACTGTTGAGAGGTTTCTAGTCAGCGCTCAACTTTACCCGTCCGGTGCTGTGCTTAGCGACGCCGCCCCCGGATGATGTCCCGCAACCTTCCCAGGTACTCGCGCACGCGCTTTTCCGCTCCGTGGTCGGTGGGCTGATAATACTCGGCATCGGCCAGCGTCTCCGGCAGATACTGCTGGGCTAGAACACCGCGTGGATCATCATGCGGGTACTGATAGCCGACGGCGTTACCTAGGCGCTTAGCACCCTCGTAGTGCCCGTCGCGCAAGTGCGGCGGGACGTAACCGCTCTTACCGGCCCGGACATCGGCCTGAGCAGAATTGATGGCATTAATAACGGAATTCGACTTCGGCGCAGTAGCCAGGTGGATCGTGGCCTGAGCCAGCGGGATGCGCGCCTCGGGCAGGCCGATCAGCGCAGCGGCCTCCGCGGCGGCCACGGCGGTGGGTAGCGCGGTGGGGTCGGCCATCCCAATGTCCTCTGAGGCGTGCACGATGAGCCGGCGCGCAATGAAGCGTGGATCCTCGCCAGCCTCAATCATGCGGGCGAGGTAGTGCAACGCAGCATCGACGTCAGAACCGCGAATGGACTTGATGAACGCGGAGACTACGTCATAGTGCTGGTCGCCGTCACGGTCATAGCGCACCACCGCGCGGTTGACATTGTCTTTGAGAATGTCGACGGTGAGCTCGCCACCATCTGGTACCGCCTCAGCCGCAGCCTCGAGGTAGGTCAGCGTGCGACGCGCATCTCCTCCGGCGAGCAGCACCAGTTGGTCCAGAGCGTCTTCCGTTGCGGTGATCCGCCCGGCTAAGCCGCGCTCGCTCGTCAGCGCTCGCTCGGCGAGAGTGCGCAGGGAGGCGTCGTCAAGCGGCTCCAAGTGCAGCAGCAGCGAACGCGAGAGCAGAGGCGCCACCACGGAGAAGGAGGGGTTCTCGGTGGTAGCTGCCACGAGTAGCACCGTCCGGTTTTCCACCGCAGCCAGCAATGCGTCCTGCTGGGTTTTGGAAAAGCGGTGCACCTCATCGATAAAGAGCACTGTGCGGCGGCCCTCAATCAGCTCGCGGCGAGCATGCGTGATGACTTCCCGTACCTGCTTGACGCCGGAGTCGAGGGCGGACAGGCCGATGAAGTTATCCCCCAGAGAGGACGCGATCAGCGAAGCCAGGGTCGTCTTTCCGGTGCCTGGCGGGCCGTACAGGATGACGGAGGCCTCGCCGGAGCCCTCGACGAGGCGCCGCAGCGGAGTCCCGGGTTCCAGAAGGTGCTTTTGGCCCACTACTTCGTCGAGGCTTTGCGGCCGCATGCGCGCGGCCAGCGGTGACCCCGAATGAGTCGCAAAAATATCGGGGCCACCCGGCAGGCTTGGCGCTGATTGGTCGTCGCCGAAGAGTGACTCCTGCCCCATCAGGACTCCCGGAGACGGGAGGCCACAGCGCGACCGAAAGCGGCAACAGTCGAGCACCCATCGTGCTTACACTGCGCGGCAAAACGTGAGAGCGCTTCGAAAGTTTCATAAAGGTCGCGCCGAATCAAGAGCTCATCCTCGCTGAACGGGCCGTGATCGGAGCGGCGCAGCAGCGAGCGACGCGGGTCACGATAAATCTCGGCGTTACCCTCCGCCAGTGCTACTACCCCTTCAATCCCACCGGCATACATGGTGGTCACGCTCGACAAAGCCCAACCAATGAGACAAGCGACTATCAGCTCATGCAGTGTTTTCTCATCCGCCAGCTGCGGCCACACGTCGACGACCCGGCGCTGCCAGGCTTGGATGAAGACGTCCGCCTCAGAATCCGTAATCGGGCGGCTGAAGAGGAACTGTGGGAAGCCGGCGACAACGCAGGCTACATCAAAGCCCACGTTGCGAAAACCGGCCCACTCATAATCCAGGAAGGTCAGTGTTGTCCCCACGATGATGTTGTCTGGGGACAGATCGAAGGGCGTAAAAGCGCGGTTGCGGCCAGAACTAAAGCTCTGCATGGCGGTGCGGGCTAGTTCGCGGACGTGCTCTGGTGGCTCCAGTCCTGCTTCGCTGAGGATGTCCGCACCGATCAGGATGGAGCTTTTCAGAGACTCATCCCGCAGGGCTTGGTGCTCGGCGTATTCGGGATGCCGGCGCAACTGCCGGTTCAGCAGAGCCTCGTAATCCTCTTCGCGCCCAGCCGTGCCCGCGTGCATTTTGCCCAGCGCGCCGCCCAGGGACCTGAGCAGCTCTCCGCGTTCTTCGTCATTGCTGCGGGCAAGAGTGTCCGCCAGGGTGTCGCCATCGCCGGCGTCAGACAGCACCAAGATGCGCTTCTCGACGTCGTGTGCGAGCAGTACTGGGCCTGGGCGAACCTCTTCGGACAACGCTGTGGTGAACTGATAGGCCACCACCTCACGCAGAAGGGCGGCGTCATCAATGGTGTGCCCGGTGACTGGGTTGTACTTGATGACCACCGAACGATGCGGGAAAAAGGCACTCGGTGACGTGCGGGCACGAAGCACCACGGCGTTGCCCGAACCAGTGAGTTGCTCGACGTCACTAAGCTCAGGCTCCCCGCCAAAGCGGCGCGAGAGCATCTGTGAGGCTTCCGCCACCACGGCATCCGCCACAGATTTTTTCTTGGACTCGTGTCCCATCGGATTCACTTGCTTGCCTGCTTCCACATATCGAAGGCCCAACTACATCACCGAGTTGAGCGACCTAGGACTCCTTCCCTGCCTTGTCGCCCTGAGCGGCCTTGGCTGCCTTCTCCGGCTTGAAATCCACGCCGGTCTCCTTGCGCTGCTCGGCAGGAATGGTGCCCGGAGCATCGGTCAATGGATCCACGCCGCCACCGGACTTCGGGAAGGCGATGACGTCACGAATGGAGTCGAAACCGCCCAGCAGGGAGACAATGCGGTCCCAACCGAACGCGATACCACCGTGCGGCGGGGCACCAAACTGGAAAGCGTCGAGCAGGAAGCCGAACTTTTCCTGTGCTTCTTCCTCACCGATGCCCATAACGTCGAAGACACGCTTCTGCACGTCCTGGTCGTGGATACGGATAGATCCGCCGCCGATCTCGTTGCCGTTGCAGACGATGTCGTAGGCGTAGGCCAGCGCCTCACCCGGGTTCTCGTCGAAGTTGTCCAGATACTCCGGCTTCGGCGAAGTGAAGGCGTGGTGTACCGCAGTCCACTTGGAGTGGCCCAGAGCCACGTCGCCGGAGGCGGTGGCATCAGCGGCAGGCTCGAACAGTGGTGCGTCCACAACCCAGGTGAAGGCCCAGTCGCCGTCCTTGATGAGATCCAGCTTCTTTGCAATCTCGCCGCGTGCTGCACCCAGAAGAGCGCGAGAAGACTTGGTGTCACCAGCCGCGAAGAAGATGGCGTCACCCGGCTTGGCGCCGACGTGCTCAGCAATGCCCTCGCGCTCGGCATCAGTAATGTTCTTGGCCACTGGGCCGCCCAAGGTGCCGTCCTCAGCGATGGTGATGTAAGCCAGGCCCTTCGCACCGCGCTGCTTTGCCCATTCCTGCCACGCATCGAACTGACGGCGCGGCTGGGAAGCTCCGCCTTCCATGACGACGGCGCCAACGTACTCGTTCTGGAACACGCGGAAAGTGGTGTCCTTGAAGAACTCGGTGCATTCCACGATCTTGATGTCGAAGCGCAGGTCCGGCTTATCGGAACCGTAGTACTTCATAGCGTCTGCGTAGGTCATGCGCGGAATCGGTGTCTTGATCTCGTAGCCGATGAGCTTCCACAGGGCGGAGATGATTTCTTCCGCGAGAGCGATCACATCGTCCTGATCAACGAAGGACATCTCGACGTCGAGCTGTGTAAACTCCGGCTGACGGTCCGCGCGGAAGTCCTCATCGCGGTAGCAGCGAGCGATTTGGTAGTAACGCTCCATGCCGGCCACCATGAGCAGCTGCTTAAACAGCTGCGGCGACTGCGGGAGTGCGTACCAGCTGCCCGGCTTGAGGCGGGCGGGCACGAGGAAGTCACGAGCGCCCTCCGGGGTGGAACGGGTCAGGGTCGGGGTTTCGATTTCAGTGAAATCATGGCTATCCAGGACCTGGCGAGCGGCGCGGTTAGCTGCCGAGCGCAGGCGCAGAGCCTCGTGCTGGCGCTCCCGACGCAGATCGAGGTAGCGGTACTTCAGACGAGTCTCTTCGCCGACCTCACCGGAGGAAGAAGGATCATCGATCTGGAATGGCAGCGCTGCAGACTTGTTGAGCACTTCCAGATCCGTAACGTTGACCTCAATCTCACCGGAGGCCAGGTTCGCGTTAGCGGAACCCTCTGGACGGGGCTCCACCACGCCGGTGACCTTAACGCAGTACTCGGAGCGCAGATCGTGGGCGCGCTCAGCCACCTCGGATTCACGGAAAACCACCTGGGCAACGCCGGAGCGATCACGCAGGTCAATGAAGATAACACCGCCGTGGTCGCGACGGCGCGCCACCCAACCCGTCAGGGTGACGGTCTCCCCCGCCATCTCTTTGCGCAGTTCGCCTGCCAAATGTGTACGCAGCACTCTCGTTCAATCCCTTCTCATCGTTGACGCTCGCACCCACACACGCCACGCGTAGACAGCACGCGCCGAGGGATGCAAGAACTTGAACGGCCCAAGTCTACCGCCCGCACCAGACTTGCTCAGCGCTGGGGTAAACACCGAGCGCCGCCGAACGTCGAGCACTGGTACCCCCGCTTGACGCAGCTCCCCTCATCACACGCACATCACCGCCCGCATATGGCAAAATCTGGACCATGACTTTCAAATCTGGCGCCAACTTTGATGGCAAGCGAGCAAGCTCCGGCGGCGGGGGCCGCGGCGGCATGATCGCTACCGGCGGCGGCATTGGCTCCCTCCTCCTCATTGGCCTCTATCTCTTGCTTGGCGGCGATCTTGGTGACATCACCGAAAGCAGCCCTCAGCCCGACCAAACCCAGGTCGGCCCAGAGGAAAGCGGAGAGGATGCCTTCGCACACTGCCAAACTGCCGAGGACGGCAATAAGTACGACGACTGCCGCGTCATGTTCGCCGCCCAGTCCGTCGACAAGGTCTGGGCCCAGCAGCTGCCGGATCAGGCAGGCATCGAGTACGTCGAACCCGGCCGCGTCATCTTTAACAACACCACTATGTCCGGCTGTGGCCAAGCCTCCGGCGCCACCGGGCCGTTCTACTGCCCGGCCGATGAGTCCGCCTATTTCGACACCGCGTTCTTCGATCAGCTCCGCAACTTCGGTGGGGATAATGCACCTCTGGCACAGATGTATATCGTCGCCCACGAATTTGGCCACCACATTCAGAAGCTAGAGGGCACACTCAGCTTGTCCAATTACAACGAACCCGGCGAGGACTCCAACGCAGTGAAGATTGAGCTGCAAGCGGATTGCTATGCCGGACTGTGGGCACACTACGCCGACAAGGGTGAGGATGCTTTGCTCGAAACGATCACCGAACAGCAGGTCACCGACGCCGTCAACACTGCCCGCGCCGTGGGCGACGACAACATCCAGCGCCGCTCTGGCGGCGAGGTACGCCCCGATACCTGGACACACGGCTCCTCTGAGGACCGAGCACAATCCTTCCTCGCCGGATATAACAGCGGAAAGATGGAGCAGTGCGACACTTTGGGTCGAGGCGTATATAAGTCTTAATACCGAGCGTCAAAAATGTTGGTGTGTCCACCGAAAGGCCACACCACCCCCAAATGTGCCACAAAATGTGCAGATTAAATTCAAATACATGAGGCGTTTACCTGCCGGCAATCTTGATGCTTTACCCTGATCAAGTTCCCGCCGGTTCGTGGTGGGATCCGCTCTGTCTTTAAAAACATAAAAGAACTGTGCGTGATGTCATCACCTGCACCGCAGCAGGTACGTTAATCCCCATCATTATTGACGCTTTTACCTTGCCCGCGGCAGCCCGCGCTTCCTCATCACGCAGCGTTCTCTTCATGAAAGGAACGACGTTTTGAGCACCGCCACGCCGACGATGCCTGATCTCGAAACGATGAATGGTAAGAACAAGGACTGGATTTGGCACTTGTTCTTCGGCGCCATCACCGCTGTTACTCTTGTCCTCTTCATCATTTGGGGCAACGGAGAGGTTGCTGAGGGCGCTAACAAGATCGTCCTTGTTACCGCGATCATCTTCGCCGTATTCATGGCCTTCAACATTGGTGGCAATGACGTCGCCAACTCTTTCGGTACCTCCGTGGGTGCGGGAACCCTCTCTATGAAGCAGGCCCTCGCTGTTGCGGCGGTTTTTGAGGTATCCGGCGCGATCCTCGCCGGCGGCGAGGTTACCGACACCGTCCGCTCCGGCATTGTGGACCTCGACGCCATTGACGGGCTCGACCCCATGGAGTTCGTCTACATCATGATGGCGTCGCTGCTCGGCGCTGCCATCTGGCTGCTCGTCGCTACCCGCATGGGCTGGCCGGTTTCTACGACCCACTCCATCGTCGGCGGTATCGTCGGCGCCGCGCTGACCGTCGGCTTCGTCACCGGCAAGGGCGGAATGGACATGGTGCAGTGGGGCGGCATTGGCACCATTGCTTTCTCCTGGGTACTTTCACCAGTTCTTGGCGGTGTTGCCGCTTACCTGCTGTTTAGGTGGATTAAGGCTTCCATCCTCGTCTACAACGACGCCGCAGACGAGCGTCTGCGCGACATCAAGGTTCGCCGCGCTGAGCTGCGCAAGGAGCACAAGACCCGCTTCGAGCGCATGAACGAGCTGCAGCAGATTTCCTACACCAACGCCATGGCCCGTGATGCCGCCCTCACCGCGGAAGATGATTACGATCCAGAGGCGCTCGAGTCCGACTACTACCGAGATTTGCACAACCTCAACAAGGATCTCGAGGACGTCAACGCGCACCGCGCACTAGAGAACTGGGTCCCGCTGCTGGCAGCATTGGGCGCTGTTATCATCTCCGCGATGATGCTCTTCAAGGGCCTCAAGAACACCGGCGTTGACTTCTCCACACTTGAGAACCTCCTTGTCATGGGCATGGTAGGTGCCGTGGTCTGGATGGCCGTCTTCATCTTCGCCCGCTCTCTGAAGAAGAAGTCCCTGTCCCGCTCCACCTTCCTCCTCTTCTCTTGGATGCAGGTCTTCACCGCCTCCGCCTTCGCGTTCTCGCACGGCTCGAACGACATCGCCAACGCCATCGGCCCCTTCGCCGCCGTCTTCGATGTCCTGCAGACCAACCGGATTTCTGACGAAGTCACCGTCCCGCTGCCGGTCATGGTGGCTATGGGCATTGCCCTCGTTTCTGGCCTGTGGTTCATCGGCCGCTTCGTTATCCAGACCGTCGGTTCCGGCCTGACCCAGATGCACCCCTCCTCCGGTTTCGCCGCTGAGCTGGCTGCCGCTGCCGTTGTCATGGCAGCCTCCCTCCTAGGCCTCCCGGTTTCCTCGACGCACATCCTCATCGGTGCTGTCCTTGGCGTCGGCATCGTCAACCGCGCTGCTAACTGGAACCTGATGAAGCCCATCGCCCTCGCATGGGTCATCACTCTCCCAGCCGCCGCTGCCATCGCAGCTGTGACGGTCTCCATCCTGCGCGTCGTGTTCTAGTCTCAACACAACACGCGCACAGGGCATCGTACCCAGTCGCCGCGAGTCTCCTGCCGCCTCGGGATACTCGCGGCTTCTTTGTTTTCTCTGTCCACCAGCGACCACTGGGGTTTGAGAGCACCCGTACACTGGGACGGCATGAGCGATAACTCCCTGGCCAGATTCTTTTCCGCATTCAACGACATTGAGCAGTTTCTCCGCCAGGCCGTCGGGGCCAAGAACTCCGACTCCTTCTGGTGGATTGTCGACCGCGCACACGACAAACACCTGCTCAGCAAGCGCCAGGCAGAGCAGCTCAAGGACTTAGGTAATCTGCGCAACGCCATCGCCCACGGCCGCTATTTCGACGGCGAGCCCATCGCTACCCCGCACCCACAGGTGCTGGCGCAGCTAGAGAACCTCCAGCGGCTTCTTACAGATCCGCCCACGGCACAGTCCTTACTCGCCAACCGTGAGGTCACCACACTTGGCCCCGATACCCCGATCATGGAGGCTCTCCGGCTCATTAATAGGACCGGCTATTCGCAGATCCCGATTTATGATTCCGGCGCTTACCAAGCCCTCCTCACGACCAATGTCATCGCCCGCTGGGTCGCAGCAGATTTGGGAGACGATGGTGTGGTCAACGCGGCGTCGATTAGCGCCGTTCTAGAGTTTGCAGAGAAGAAGGACAGGGCCGAGTTCCTTCCCCGCAACGCCAGTGCGCAAGAGGTCATCGATGCCCTCACCGAACCCGCGGCGGACGGCACGCATCCTAGTGCGGTTCTCCTTACCGAGCAGGGCAAGCCTTCGCAGCGCCCGCTCGCCATCGCAACGCCAGCGGATCTTGCAGTCTTGGTCGACGCCCTTGAGTGGGAATAATTACCCGGCTAAACTTTGTTGACATGTCACAGAGAGGAGTATGGCATGCAATTTAGAGTCTTTAGCATCGGTGATGTCACGCAAGATCCCACCACCGGTCGCACCCCCACCGAGGCCGAGCGCATCCGCGCTATGACAGAAATCGCCCTCAAGGCAGAGGAGGTGGGCCTCGACGTCTTCGCCACCGGCGAGCACCACAACCCACCCTTCGTCCCGTCCGCACCCACCACCCATCTGGCCTACATCGCGGCGCAGACGAAGAACCTGCACCTCTCCACTGCCACCACGCTGATCACCACCAACGACCCCGTCCGGCTTGCAGAGGACTACGCTTTTCTCCAGCACCTGGCTGACGGGCACATCGATCTCATGCTGGGCCGCGGTAACACCGGTCCGGTTTACCCGTGGTTTGGCAAAGATATCCGCGAAGGCATCCCTCTGGCGGTGGAGAACTATCACCTGTTGCGCCGCCTCTGGCGCGAACCTGTCGTGTCCTGGCAAGGAAAGTTCCGCACCCCACTGCAGGGATTCACCTCCACACCGGCGCCGCTTGACGGTATCCCGCCCTTTGTGTGGCACGGATCCATCCGCTCCCCGCAGATCGCTGAGCAGGCGGCCTATTACGGTGATGGTTTCTTCCACAACAACATCTTCTGGAACAAGGAACACACCGCGAAAATGGTGAACCTCTACCGCACCCGCTACGAATCCTACGGTCATGGTCGCGCGGATCAGGCCATCGTGGGCCTCGGCGGGCACGTCTTCATCGGGTCTACCGAGCAGGAGGCGAAGGATTTCTTCCGCCCCTACTTCGACAACGCTCCGGTCTACGGCCACGGCCCTTCCTTGGAAGAATTCACCGCACAAACCCCGCTGACGGTAGGCACGGTGGAGCAGGTGGTAGAACGAACCCTGCAGTTCGCCGACTGGGTGGGCGACTATCAGCGCCAGCTCTTCCTTATCGATCATGCCGGCCTCCCGCAAGAGGTGGTGCTGGAGCAGATTGAGATTCTAGGGACGCAGGTCGTCCCTGAGCTGCGCCGCCGCTTTGAGGAGCGCCGCCCGGATCATGTACCTTCTGACCCACCAACGCACGCCACGCTCGGTAGTTATGAGCCACACGCGTTGGTCAATCCTGGAGAGGAGAAGTAGATGCGGTCACTCGTTGTCGTTACGGCCGGGTTGTCATCGCCGTCCTCGACGCGCGCGCTTGCCGACGCCCTCTCGGCCGCCACCTCCGCCCACGTCACCGCGCGGGGCGAAGGCACCGACATCACCGTCGTGGAGCTCCGGGACCTCGCGAGCGAGCTAGCTGAAGCAATGACGAACTGGGTTTCGCCCACGCCCCGCCTTAACGCGGCTCAGTCCGCGGTGCTGGATGCCGACGGCCTCATCGCGGTCAGTCCCGTGTTCCAGGGCAGTTACTCGGGACTGTTCAAGATGTTCTTCGACACCTTGGAGCCGCATTCCTTGGAGGGGCTTCCTACCCTCATCGCGGCCACGGGCGGCTCCAGCCGTCACGCCCTAGTGTTGGATTATGCCCTGCGCCCACTACTCAATTACCTGCATGCCACGGTGGTCCCCACCGGGATCTTCCAGGCCACGGAGGACTTTGGCACTGCTGAGGGCGCGCGCAATGAAAAGCGCATCGAGCGCGCCACGGGCGAGCTCGCAGACCTCATGGTGCGCCCGCTCGACCGCGTAGCTGGCCTTGCCGGCTCTCTCGGCGAACCGCGCAACACGCACCAGGGTTTTACCGGGAAGGCACCTGATTCGGGCTCAGGGGGATTCCGCGAACTCCTGTCCCGCCACGACGGCCAACCGGGCTAAGCAACTACTGGGGGCGCTCGGTACTATCGTAAGGCGTAACTTATCTAACGCTTCTAAGGAGGTTTAACCCCCCATGACAATTAGCGTGACCGACATCTTCTCGATCGGTATCGGTCCCTCCTCCTCCCACACCGTGGGCCCGATGCGTGCTGCTAAGGCCTTCCTCGAGACCCTTGAGCAACACCCGGCAAAGGTCCACATCGAACTGCGTGGCTCTTTGTCCGCTACCGGCCGTGGACACGCTACGGACCGGGCCGTCATTCTAGGCCTCGCCGGGTGGGATCCGCTCTCCGTTCCGCTCGATGCTGAGCCACGCGCAGATGCCTTCATCCCCACCGAGGGCAGCATCAGCGGCCCAGCAGGTGAGGTGGACTACAGCATCGAATTCAACAACGAGCCGGTGCCCGAGCACCCGAACTGCCTCATTTTCACTGCTTGGGACAAAGACGGCTCCATCCTCGCCGAGAACGCGGAGTATTTCTCCGTCGGTGGCGGGTTCATCCTGTCCCGCGAGGAGTTTGATGCCCAGCTTCAAACCGACTCCGGCGTTCCAGCAGGTGTCGCCGCGGCGACTGCTGAGGACACCGTTCCTTATGAGTTCCAATCGGGTGAGCACCTGCTTCACCTGTGCGCTGCCAATGACATGGCCATTTGGGAGATCGTTGCGGCAAACGAGGCTGTGCTTCACCGCGACGAGGGCGGTCTCGACTACGTCTACCAACACCTCGACCTTGTGTGGGACATTATGCGCGAATGCGTGACCGAGGGAATCTCCACCAAGGGAATCTTGCCTGGTGGCCTGCGCGTCAACCGCCGCGCGCCGCAGATGTACCAACAGTTGTTGGCCAAGCAGGACGACGAATCCTGTGGCTTCTCTGCGATGGAGTGGGTAAACCTCTACGCGCTCGCCGTCAACGAGCAGAATGCCGCCGGCGGCCGCGTCATCACGGCGCCGACGAATGGTGCTTGTGGCATCATCCCGGCAGTGCTCCATTATGCCCGCGACTTCATGGCGGACTTCACGCGCGCCGATGCCCGCCGCTACCTGCTGACCGCGGGTGCCGTTGGCATCATCATCAAGTCCAATGCCTCCATTTCAGGCGCCGAGGTGGGCTGTCAGGGTGAGGTAGGCTCCGCCTCCTCTATGGCTGCGGCCGGCATGGCCGAACTGCTTGGGGGAACTCCGGCACAGGTAGAGAATGCTGCCGAGATCGCGCTTGAGCACAACCTCGGCTTGACCTGCGACCCGGTCGGCGGCCTCGTGCAGATTCCCTGCATCGAGCGCAACGCCATCGGTGCCGTCAAGTCCATTAACGCCGCACGCCTGGCCCGCATGGGCGAGGGAACGCACCACGTTACCCTCGATAACGCGGTGCGCACGATGGCCGAAACGGGGCGCGACATGCTCTCCAAGTACAAGGAGACCTCGCTCGGTGGTCTAGCGAAGACGATGGGCTTCACCGTCTCCCAGGTGGAGTGCTAGACCAGCTGACGAAGCTGCTTGACGACGTCCCCCACGGGGACGTCGTGCTGCTCGTGCGCGCGCAGATCCTTGAGCGCCACGGTGCCAGACTCTAGCTCTTGGTCACCGAGGACGAGGGCGAAACGCGCGTTGGCGCGGTCCGCGCCCTTCATCGCGCCTTTGAGGCCGCGGTCACCGAAGGACATGTCCGCGGAAATACCGGCCTTGCGCAAGTCATTAATGATGCTGACCATTTTCTTTTTTGCTGCAGCGCCCAAGGCCACGCCGTAGACGGCCACACGCTCGTCGACGTCATCGAGCTCCACGCCCTCGGCTTCCAGGGCCAAAACCGTGCGGTCCACGCCGAGGCCATAGCCGATGCCGGACAGCTCCTGCCCGCCGAGCTGGGCCATGAGGCCGTCATAACGGCCGCCGCCACCAATGCCAGACTGCGCGCCTAGACCATCGTGGACGAATTCGAAACAGGTCTTCGTGTAATAGTCGAGGCCGCGGACCATGCGCGGGTTGATGGTGTAGGACACGCCCATGTCATCGAGCAGGCCGGTGACCGTCTCGAAGTGCTCGCGGCATTCGGCGTTGAGGTGGTCGAGCATGAGGGGGGCGTCGACAAGCTGCTCCTGGACCTCCGGGCGCTTGTCATCGAGAACGCGCAAGGGGTTCAGCTCCGCGCGGGCCTTGGTTTCCTCATCCAAGTCGAGCTTGAACAGGAACTCCTGCAGCTTCTCACGATAAGCGGGGCGGCACTCGTGGTCTCCCAAGCTCGTAAGCTCGAGGCGGAACTGGCTCAGTCCCAGGCTGCGGTAGGAGCGATCCGCCAAGGCAATGATCTCTGCGTCCAGCGCCGGATCATCCACGCCGATGGCCTCCACTCCGACCTGCTGCAGCTGGCGATAGCGGCCCGCCTGCGGGCGCTCGTAGCGGAAGAAAGGACCATAGTAGTTCAGCTTGACCGGCAGTTGGCCGCGGTCGAGGTTGTGTTCAATGACCGCACGCATGACACCAGCGGTGCCTTCTGGGCGCAGTGTCACGGAACGATCGCCACGATCGGCAAAGGTGTACATTTCCTTGGACACGACATCCGTGGACTCCCCCACTCCGCGGGCGAACAACGAGGTGTCCTCGAAGATTGGGAGTTCGATGTGTTGGAAGCCGGACAGGTGTGCCTGGTGCACGAAGGTGTCGCGCACCTTGGCAAAGATGGCCGATTGCGGCGGGACGTAGTCCGGCACACCTTTAGGCGCGGACAGGGCTTTGAACTGCTTCTTATCACTCACGCCCTTTAGAGTACATCCCCCGCTGCGCGTAGAAACGGATTAGTCGCGCGTTCACGACGCATAGTCGTGGTCGGGCCATGGCCCGGCAAGATAGCGAGGGAGTCATCGAGGCCCCACACCGGGCCGCGCAAGGAACGCTGCATCGCGGCGTGGTCGGAGTGCGGCAAGTCGGTGCGCCCGATGGAGCCCTTAAACAGCACGTCGCCCGTTAGGGCAACCCCCTCAGCCACGAGAATGACGCATCCGGGCGAGTGACCTGGTGCATGGAGCAGCTTGAGCTCAAGGCCAACCAGATTCAACGTTTCTCCACCGATCAAGTCGCGGCGGTCCGCTACCTGCTTCATGGAGGCGGCAGCAAAGAGCATCTGCGATTCGGGAGACACACCGGAGCCATCCACGAGCATGAACGCGTCATCCGGGTGGATGTAGACCGGTAGATCGAACTCGGCAGCATCTCGTGTGTGGTCAATGTGACCGTGAGTGAGCACGACGGCCTCAAACTCCAAGGACTTCTCACGCGCGAGCTGCTCGAGCTTCTCGCGCGTGTGCATCCCTGGGTCCACGATGAACGCCCGGGATCCGTTAGCCACCACATAAGTGTTGGTTTTATAGGGCCCGGCGGCGAAACCGTAGATTTCGGGAGCGCTCATTACTTGAGGGCTGCCAAAGCTGCGTCGTAGTCCGGCTCAGTCGTGACCTCCGGAACCAGCTCGGTGTAGGTCACCTTGTGGTCCTCGTCGGTGACGATGACGGCGCGGGCGAACAGGCCCTTGAGCGGGGAGCCCTCCAACACGAGGCCCAGCTTATCCGCGAAATCAGAGCGGAAGTCAGAGGCGCTGACGACATTCTCAATGCCCTCGGCCGCACAGAAACGCTCCTGCGCGAACGGCAGGTCGCGGGAGACGGAAAGAACAACAGTGTTCTCCAGTCCAGCCGCCTCCTCGTTGAACTTGCGCAGCTGCGCCGCGCACACACCAGTGTCTACGGAAGGGAAGCATGAAACAACTAGGCGCTTGCCAGCGAAGTCTGCCTTGGTCAGCTCTGCCAGATCGGTACCGACAAGGGTGAAGTCCGGCAGGGCCTCACCTACCTTGGGCAGCTCGGCGTTGGTTTCGACGGGTTCATTCTGAAAATTCGTTGTAGCCATGGCACCCAAGCGTACTGACGCGCGGGGCGTCGTGCCACGGTGTAGGACGGTGCGGTTAAGATAGGTGAGTCGAAAGTTGTGAACCACCACAGTGGAGGAAACGTAGGTGTCTACTAACAGCCAGCGCTTGGATGATGCGCTCAACCAGCTCGATCGCGAGCTGAAGTCCCGCGACCGCAAACAGAAGAGCCGCCCACTTGGCGTTGTTGTGATGGCAGCCGTCGTCATTATTGCCCTCGTCGGCGGAATCTGGTTCTTGGCTACCCGCTCGTCGGAGGAAGAGGAGATTCAGGCCGAGGAGAGCTCGGCCGCGGAGACCACAACCGAAGCCCCCACCGCCGAGCCTTTGACCGGCAAGCGTGCCACACCGCTGGGTGACACCGTAACGTGTGAATACCCAGAAGCAGGTGACGCCTCCCGTGAGGTGCCTACGCCTAACGGCAAGGACATTCCAGCCAAGGGTGAGGTGACCGTCAACTTCGCCACCAAGCAGGGCGACATCGAGATGACCCTCGACCGCTCCCTAGCTCCGTGTACCGTCAACGCAATCACGGACATGATTTCGGCCAAGTACTATGACGACACCGTGTGCCACCGCATGACCGATGGCGGCATCTTCGTTCTTCAGTGTGGCGACCCGACCGGCCAGGGCGCCGGTGGACCAGGCTTCCAGTTTGCCAACGAGTACCCCACCGATGAGTCTGACGATGCCGCCAAGGCACAGCCTGCCCTGTACCCGAAGGGCTCCATCGCGATGGCCAACGCCGGCGAAGATACCAACGGTTCGCAGTTCTTCATTAACTACAAGGACTCGACGCTTCCTCCCTCCTACACCTACTTTGGTGATTTGACGGAGAAGGGTCAGAAGACCATCGACGCTATCGCTGCTAAGGGTGTCAAGGATGGACAGTCTGACGGAGAGCCCGCCGAAGAGGTGCGCATCACCAAGGCAACCATCGAGGGATAAGTTTTACCCCCTTTACGGTGACTAGCCCCACTCGCGTTCAGCGAGCGGGGCTATTTCTTTACCACTCCGCCCCACCCCGCCCGGTACTAAGAATTTCTTAGCCTTGAGCAGTTCATTTGGCAAACCACTCACCCACCACAGGCACCTCTGTTTAATATCCCCAGCTCACATACGGCGGCCAGCAGATACACAGACTCACCAACTAATTGCCAAATCTCTTGCAAATCGCACAATGTCTCAGTAGCATCTGTGAGGTCTTTGAAATTCCCGAGATCTTAAGGAACGAGAATGAAGTTCTTCTCCCGTAAGGCCCTTGTTGCTGCCGCTACCGCTGCAACCGTTTCCCTGTCCGGCGTGTCCGTTGCTTCCGCTGAGGACACCGCTGAGGACACCGCAGTCGTAACCAACGAGTCCGCAGACTCCGAGACCACCACGGACAACGACAAGGAGACCGACAACTCCGAGTCCAACACGGACAACAACAAGGAGACCGACAACTCCGAGTCCGAGAACGACAAGGAGAAGGAAGAGGAGTCCTCTTCTTCCTCCTCCAACGACTCTGAGGGTTCCTCCATCACCGACATGAAGCCGTCTGAGATCCGCGACTGGATCGCAGTCTTCACCGCCATCATCGGCGCTCTGGGCACCGTCTTCGCCTTCTACCAGAAGAACTTCGCTCCTAACGCGAAGTAATTCGGTTTCTCTTTCCACCCTCTCCAAAGATTAGGACACTCCACCATGAAGTTCTTCTCCCGTAAGTCCCTCGTTGCCGTTGCTACCGCTGCAACCATCACCTTCTCCGGCACCGCTGTTGCTTCCGCTGCTCCGGTCGAGAACGATAGCTCCTCCGCTGCATTCTTCGCTCTCTCCTCCGACGATGAGGGCAACGTCAGCCCGAAGGAGATCCGCGAGTGGATCAAGGTTATCACCTCCATCATCGGCGCCATGGATGACGCATTGCGTCTCGGCGACAAGCTCGCTGGCAACTAAGCCGCAAGCACGTAAGTCTCCTCCCGCGCTCAACGCGCCGGAGGAGACTTTTCGTTTTGCGGGCTGGCCATCCCCCGTTTGACCGTTACTGCCCTAGACACTGCTGCCCTGATGCTGCCTTAGTTGCCAAAGTTTTCCCTCCCGCCCCGGGCGGTTTCAAGTGGTGGATGCATCACTTGAATA
>NZ_KV794735.1:0-11195 GCF_001808895.1 Corynebacterium sp. HMSC070E08 | reverse complement strand
CACTACGTGTCCACGATTTGCGGGCAACCCCACCTGGTGGTTGTCGGCGGTGGGACGGGATTTTTCCGCACTAAATTGACCTAAGTCATGCCAAACACCCCGCAACCAGAGCACTGTTAACACCTTGGGTACAAAGTTATCCACAGGGTGGGGATAACTCTGTGGACAACGAATTCCACAGCCTTTCTCCACACCCTGTGGATAAGTGTTTTCACGCTTCCCACAGCCCGCACAAAAACTTCGAACACAACCTAATACGCTGCTGATCTGCGGTTATCTTGGCCCACACGTTCGGTAAATTACAAAAATGTAGTTATCCACAATGTGGATAACTGATGTGGAATTCTTTCGCACAAAGGTTTTGGTGGATAACACGCCCAAGTTATCCCCAAAGCCCAGCTCCCAGCGCCGCTGCAACAACAGCTATCGCCCCGATAAGCCATATCCCTAGCCAACGCAGCCACGCGCGCTGACGAAAGAGAAATGGTGCCAACAGCAGTCCTGTGAACAAACCACCCAAGTGCCCCCACACGGAGACGTTCTCCGCCACGAAGCTGTAGATAACGTTGGCCACCACGAGGACGATGGGCGCTCGCAGATCCAGACCGCGGCTGCGGTACACACCAATGAGTAGTCCCATGAGCGCAAACAGGGCGCCGGAGGCGCCCACCGTGGGTGTGCCGAAATCCATCCACAGCACTGCGGCGGAAGAGCCCACAATGGAGATGAGATAGGCCGCTACATACAGCGCGCTGCCCAGAGCGCGCTCTACTTCCCTGCCCACAAAGAACAGCATCACCATGTTGACCAAAAGGTGCCCGGCATCGAGATGCATAAAGCCTGCGGTAATGACAGTTGTGGGGTGCTCGGACACTTCAGGGCCCCACAGCGTCCAATCTTGGGCCAGCAAGCTGCGATAGTAGGGCGTAGAGAGGGTCTTGGCCTGGATGGCCGTGACCAACCATGCCCCAATGCACAGCACCATGAGCACCAGAGTGGCCGGTGCTGATTTCAGATAGTTCTTCACGCAGACTCCTAAAACAACGAGCCCGCCACCACATCACGTGGCAGCGGGCTCAGATGAAAAGCTAAGAACGCTTAGGCGATCTCGATGGACTCGATGACGACGTCCTCAGCCGGACGGTCCATGCGGTCGGTGGAGACCTTAGCAATCTTGGACACGACCTCCTGGGAAGCCGGGTCGGTGACCTCACCGAAGATGGTGTGGTGGTTGTTCAGGTGCGGGGTCGGCGCCACGGTGATGAAGAACTGGGAGCCGTTGGTGCCCGGGCCGGCATTCGCCATGGCCAGCAGGAACGGGCGGTCAAACTGCAGCTCCGGGTGGAACTCATCCTGGAACTGGTAGCCGGGGCCGCCACGGCCGGTACCGGTGGGGTCACCGCCCTGGATCATGAACTGGTCGATGACGCGGTGGAAAATAGCGCCATCGTAGAACGGGCCGGACTGCTCGCCCTTGGCGTTCTGGGTGGTGTAGTCCTTCTCGCCCTTGGCCAGGCCGATGAAGTTCTCAACGGTTACCGGTGCGTGGTTACCGAACAGGTCGATAACAATGTCACCGTAGTTGGTGTGCATCGTTGCAGTTGCGGTCTTCTGAGTCATGCCAGCCATTGTATGGAAATTTCGCCCGGTGCGTCGTTCCGGCACAACGCTGTGAGCGATCTGCGTAGGGTTACAAGCATGATCCGCGCCGTTCTCTTCGATCTCGATGACACCCTCATGGACCACACCGCCGCGATGCATGCGGCCGTCGAGGAGTGGCTGCCGGGCGGGCATCACGAGCGCTTCGCGGAGATCGAAAAGAAATGGTTCGCCGCCTACGAGCGCGGCGAGGTGTCTCATCAGGGCCAGCGCGTAGAGCGCTGCCGCGAGTTCCTGGGCCGCCCAGAGATGACGGAGCAGGAGGCGCTGGCGGAATATGACAAGTATCTGGCCGCCTACGAGAAGCATTGGCAGGCGCTTGGCGACGCCCTCCCCACCCTCCAGCATGTCCTATCCCGCGGCCTCAAGGTCGGTGTGCTGACGAACGGGGCCCGTGAGATGCAGGAAGGAAAGCTCAAGGCGGGCGGGCTCGACCTGCCAGGGGTGGAGCTCTTTCCCACCGTGGAGATGGCTAAGCCAAAACCGCACCGAGAGGCCTACCTCGAAGCCTGTCGGCGCTTAAAGGTGGAACCGGGCGTCACTCTCATGGTGGGTGATTCGGTGGCCAATGATGTCGAGGGGGCCCGGGCCGCAGGGCTCCAGGCGCTGCACTTCGATAGGGCCGGAAACGGAGACATCGCCGCGCTCAGCGAGCTGACGGCGATGGACGGTTTAAATCTTTGGATTTAAACCCCTAGAGGCTGGCGCGGACCTCCTCGCGGGCGAGGACCATGTTGCGCAGGGAAGCCTCGGTCTCCTCGTAGCCGCGGGTCTTCAGGCCGCAGTCCGGGTTGACCCACAGGCGCTCGACCGGCACGTTCTTGAGTGCCGCGCGGATGAGCTCGGCCATCTCCGCCACGGACGGGATGCGCGGGGAGTGGATGTCGTAGATGCCCGGGCCGATCTCGGAGTGGAACTTCTCATCGATGTCCTCCAACAGCTCCATGCGGGAGCGGGCCGCCTCGATGGAGGTGACGTCGGCGTCGAGACCGGCAACGGCGTCGATGATCTGGCCGAACTCCGAGTAGCAGAGGTGCGTGTGGATCTGGGTGGTCGGCTTGGCCTCGAGCGCTACGAGGCGGAAGGAGCGCACCGCCCAGTCGAGGTAGGCCTTGCGGTCCTTCTCGCGCAGCGGCAACAGCTCGCGCAGGGCGGGCTCATCGATCTGGATGATGTCGATGCCGGCCTCCTCGAGGTCGCGGACTTCGTCGGCCAGCGCCACGCCGAGCTGGTCGGCGGAGACGGACTGGTGGACATCATCACGCACGAAGGACCAGGCCAGGATGGTCACCGGGCCGGTGAGCATGCCCTTGACGTGCTTCTCGGACAGGGACTGCGCGAACTTCGCCCACTCGGTGGTCATGGCCTTCGGGCGGGAGATGTCGCCGACGACGATTGGCGGACGGGTGCAACGGGAGCCGTAGGACTGGACCCAACCGTTCTCGGTGACGACGAAGCCGTCGAGAAGCTCGGCGAAGTACTGCACCATGTCGTTGCGCTCCGGCTCGCCGTGGACCAGGACGTCCAGGCCCAGGCGCTCCTGCAGCTCGATGACGGACTTCACCTCGTTGCGCAGTGCCTCGGTGTAGTCGGCGTCGGAGAGCTCGCCCTTGCGGTGTGCGGCGCGGGCGGCGCGAATCTCAGCAGTCTGCGGGAAGGAGCCGATGGTGGTGGTCGGCAGCTGCGGCAGGCCGAGGGCCTCCTGTGCCTTGTTGCGCTCGGCGAACTCCGGCTGGCGCTGAACCTGGCCCTCCGGCAGCTGCGCGGTGCGGTCCTGCACTGCCTGGTCGTGGGTGCGGGAGGACTCGGCGCGGGTGCGCACGGCGCGGTCGGCCTGCGCATAGGCCTCCGGGGTGTCCAGCGGGCCGGCGGCGAGTGCGACGACCTCGCGGATCTTCTCATCAGCGAAGGCGAACCAGGTGGCGACGTCCACCGGAAGGGAGGTCTCCGCCTCCACGGTGTGCGGCACGTGCTGGAGGGACACGGAGGTGGTTACGGAAACGCCTTCGCCGAGGCTCTCGAGCTTCTCGCGCAGGTCGCGCAGGTTGGCGGCCCAGACGTTGCGACCGTCGACCAGGCCGGCGGCGAGGTGGGTGGCCTCGGCGAGCTTGGCCACGCGCTCGAGGTAGGAATTATCTAGGGCCAGGGTGCCGACGGACAGATCCACCTGGACCGCTTCCGGCTGCAGCTCGGCGATGACATCGAGGCCAGCGTTGAGGGAACCATAGGGCGTGGTCAGGTAAACCTGCGGGCGCTTCTCCGCGCTCAGGATGCGGCCGTAGGCACTCTTGAGTGCGGCGGCGAGGGTGGAGTCGTCAGCGGCGGCGAGGTCGGCGACCAGGGCGGGCTCGGCGAGCTGAATCCATTCGACGCCGGCGTCGTGAAGCTCAGCCAAGACGGTGAGGTAGGACTCGACTGCCTGATCGAGGTGGTCCAGGGGCTGCTTGGTGGCACCCTCGGCCTGCTTGGACAGCGCCAGCAGGGTCACCGGACCAACGAGGACTGGGCGCACGGTGTGGCCGGCGGCGCGGGCCTCCTTGACGATCTTCAGCACGCGCTGCGGGCGGGCGCTAAAGGTCTGGTCATCGGTGATTTCGGGAACGATGTAGTGGTAGTTGGTGTCGAACCACTTGGTCATCTCCAGCGGCGCGGTGTCCTTGTTACCGCGGGCCAGGGTGAACTCATCATCGAGGCTCTCGCCCTGAGCAGCGCCCACGGTCAGCGCGGTCTCGAGGACATGGTCGTAGTAGGCAACATCGGCCGGGATGGCGTAATCCTCAGTGAGGCCCAGCTCCTTGAGGCGGGCGTAGGTGTCGAGGCGCAGGGAGTGCGCGGCGGATTCGAAGGTCTCGGCGTCGATTTTGCCGGACCAGTAAGACTCCAGCGCGCGCTTGAGCTCGCGGTGGGCACCGACTCGTGGGTAGCCCTCAATCGTGGCCTTGGGGAAGGATGCGGTCATGGGATGACTCCAATTCGATGTAGCAGGTCAGTCGTAATGTCTGGATTGTTGTGCGTGTAGATGTGCAGCCCGTCGGCGCCGGCGTTCATCACCGACTTCGCCAACGAGGCCGTAATCTGCATGCCGATTTCTTTCTCTTCCTCGGGGGAGGTCGCTGCCGCGAGCTGGTCAAGGACCTTGGTCGGCCCGTCCAACCCGGACAGCTGGCACATTCGCTCCACCCGAGCACGGCTGGTCATCGGCATGATCCCGGGGATGAGCGGAATGCGCACACCCGCCAGCCGGGCGCGCTGGGCGAAGCGGACGTAATCCTCCGCGTCGAAGAAAAGCTGGGTAATGGCGAAATCAGCGCCCAGGCGCTGCTTGGCCAAAAGGACGTCGATGTCCTCGTCCGGCGTGGCGGACTCGGCGTGGCCATTGGGATAGCAGGCCACACCCACCGCCAAGCGCCCGGCCGCCAAGCGCGCCACGCGGTCCGATTCCCAGCGGCGAATGAGCCGGACCAGGGAATCAGCATGCGGCAGATGACCTTCGGGCATGCCGCCCTCCGGCAGGTCGCCGCGGAGGGCGAGGAGGCCGCGGACGCCGGCGTCGACCAGCGTGTCGATCCAGCCAACGAGCTCTTCCTCTGTGCCGGCGGTGCAAGCCAGGTGGGCCAAAGGACGCATCGCGGTATCGCGCGAAATCTTCTCAATAAACGCCGCGGTTCCCTCCAGCCACCCGGAGCGCTGGGAGCTGGTGACGGCGATGTAGTCGGGGTTATACGCGGCGAGCGTGGCCAATAAGCGGTCAATCTTGGCGGCGTCCGCATCGTGACGCGGCGGGATCACCTCGAAAGAGAGAGCGGTGCGCTGTGGACGCTTAGGCGTATCTTCGCTGATTTGGTCTAGTGGCGCGGATGCGGAAAGTCGCGGGGACATGCTCACCTCCTCTGCAGGTTATCGTTGTTTATCGTCGGTGTTGATGTCCCAAAACGTACCAAGCTGTCCATTTCTCGCGAAAGCGTTTTAGCATTGGTAATACCTTTAGAACCCAGTCAGCTGCGCCGTTAACGCAAACCCACAATGAATAAAAACCCGCCTCATCCGTACAAAGCTGTCTATTTTCTTTGAACAGCTCGCGGCCTTTGCGCATATGGTGGCGGGACCTGCGCGCCGCCACTACGCTGAAAGGGAGTATCCAGCGCGAACGCGGGCACACCCCGGTTCGGCGCCGACAATCACTCCATAAACAGTTGTCCAACACAAATCACCTCAGTATTGACATAAAGGAGCACCTGAGCCCATGAACCCCGCCGCCCTGTCCACAGCCATCAGCGCCACCTCCGCCCTGGTGGAGCGCCTCAAGGAACGCCGCGATGAAAAGGCTCGCGAGGCCTACTCCGTCCTGGAGACCGCCGCCGCCCGCATGGAAGAGCGCGATGGTGATTGGTTCTCCGAGGCCCGCCGCGAAGCGGGTGCCGTAACCAAGGCCGCGCACTCCCGCCTCGAGCGCGCCCTGGAGGAGCTGAAGGAACGCAGCGAAGAAGCCACCGAAAAGCTCTCCGAGGCTGCCGCGGAGGCCCAGGACAAGGCCTCCAAGCAGTGGGAGAAGACCCAGAAGCAGGCAGAAAAGAAGGCCTCCAAGGCCCGCAAGCAGGCTAAGAAGAAGGCTTCCAAGGCCGAAAAGAAGGCCCGCCGCATCAGCGGTAAGGACAAGAAAAAGGGCTCGAAGATCTGGCTGATCTCCGCGCTCGTTGCCGCTCTTGCTGCCATCGGCGGCGGCATCTACTACTTCTTCACCCAGAAGAAGGAGAAGGAGTCCGCCGTCCCGCCGCGCGTCGAAGACTTCTCCTCCCCGTCTGCACCGCAGGGCTCCACTTTGGTCTACACCTCCACCACTGAGGACGATGCCAAGAAGGAGTCCGACCTGGCTGAGGAAGGTGTCGTCGAGCGCGACGAGGAGCTGCTGGGCTCCCTGGATGAGCAGCTGGCCAAGCACCGCGAGGAAGAAACCGCTATTCAGGACGCCGTCGAGACCGAGATCGAGGTCAGCAACGCCGACAAGAAGGATGCCGACACCTCCCGCATCACCGACGACCACGAGTCCGAGGGCAAGCACCGCCTCCACACCGAAGAGGAGAACTAATCCCCCATCCTTGGGGGTGCGTGTTTCGTTGCCTTGATCTCACTCCTTTGCCTGCACGGGCCCGACCTGCTTGAATCGAGGGTTAATCGGCATCGATCGTGAAGGATCGGTGCCCGCGCGCAGTTTTGCGCCGCCACCGTATCAGCAGCAGGCAAGGAGATCAGGAATGAGCTTCGAATCACTCATCGTCAAGCTCAAGAGTGGGGACACCTTCTATTTTCCGGCCGGTGCCGTCAGCGGTGATCCGTCCACCCGCGTGGATAACCTGCGCTTTGCCATCGAAAACGGCACGCAGTTCACCTCCGTCGATGACTACGGCGTCGACCGCGAGTTCAACGGCTACGACGTGGACAACTACCACTTGGCTTAAGCCGCGCAACCCGTTACAGCGATCCTTCTTTGCTGTAATCTGAATCACCACCGTATGCGCATTCCGCTATAAGATGAGTCCTTATGACTCACTATCCACGCATGCGGACGTGGTCGTGGTACCTCCCCGATGAACCACCTACCGGGGAGGTATCCCTCACTGAGACCACCGACTTCTCTCGGCCCGGCGCCGCCACGTGGCGGATGCTCGGGGCCCAACGCACCGGCGTCATCGGCATCTTCATCGCCACCCTCATCAACGCACCGCTGGGCGCATTGGTCTCGGTCATCATCGGCCACACTACGCAGTATGCCTTTTCCGATCCCTCCTGGCGCACCGTAGCCTTGCCGCTTGCGGCCACCGCGGTCATCCTCTACGTCGCCTATATCTGCGAAGCCACAGCGGATGCTTTCACGGATCTGAGTCAAGCCCGCACCACCCACACGCTGCGCCTGAATCTGCTGGATAAGCTGCTGGGTGCCTCGACCGCCGGAATTAGCCCCGGCCGGCTGCTCAACACGATGGATGAGGATTCGCACTACATCGGCCAACTCAAGCAGATCCTCAACTTCCCACTGGTCATGGTGGGCTACCTCTTAGGCGCCGTGGTCAGCCTCGCCCCGGTTTCCTGGCAGGTCTCCGCCGCCCTGCTCATTGGTGCCCTCGCCACCGCGCTGGCCTCGTGGGCCACCACCAAGCCGCTGACCAAGGTTGCTGCGCGCCGCCGCCAGCTGGAAAACACCGCGTTATCACTCGCCACGGACTTCGCCCAAGGTTCCCGCGTTATCAAGGGCCTGGGCGCCAAGGACATTGCCCGCCAGCGCTTTTCCGACGCCGCTCACGAAGCCCTAACCACCATGCTCCACGAGGCCAAGCTGTCCTCCCTCATGGCCTGGGTGCGGCAGATGGTCCCCGCCTCCTTCGCGGTAGGCATCCTGGCCTGGACCTCCTGGGAAACCTTCGAAGGCCACATTGCCCCCGGCGGCATGATGGCGATTACCATGCTGGCTCCTCCGGCATTGACGGCGCTCGGCGTATCGCTGGGCCTACTAACCGAAAACTGGGCTAGAGCACGCGCCTCCGTGGAGCGTGTTGGCGAGCTGCTCGGCCAGCTCGATACCACTACGGAGAAGACAACCGGCACGCCCATCGAGCTCTCCCCTGGCCTGCACGTGTGGATGCCCACGACCGCCGAGGGCCGCAGCACCGTGGATTCCTGGGTGCGCTACCTCAACGACAACGGCGCTTTGTGCCCGCCGCACCGCATCTCCGTGCTGGAAGGCACCTTGCAGGACAACGTCGATCCGCTGCGCGCTGCTACGACACCACAACGCCACGCTGCCTTGCACGCCTCCGCCTGCGAGGACATTGTTATCCGCCTCGGCGGGCTGGGCCCCGACGGTGAGCTGCCCACCGCACCCATCGGCGAAGCCGGCCTCAACCTCTCCGGCGGCCAGCGCCAGCGCGTCGCCCTGGCCCGCGCACTCGCACTCGATCCCGACGTTCTCGTACTCGATAACCCCACGACGGGGCTGGATTCGTTGACCCTGGCGGACGTCGCCAAGCGCGTGCGCGAACTGCGCGCCGACAAGACCACCGTGGTCATCACCTCCGCCTCCACGTGGGCCGCCAACGCCGATGAGGTGGTGGAGCTATGAGCAACCACCCCACCACCACAGACCGCGCGGATGCCCTCGCCCCCGCCTCCCCACAAGAGTGCCTGCGTTTTCTGAAGACCCTGCCCAGTGCCCCTAGCAGGCTCGGCATCGCCCTCTTCTTCGGCCTTTTTACCGTCACCGTCATCATGATGAACCTCGTCTCCCAGGTGCTCGGCCGCGTCGTCGACATCGTCCAGGGCGTGGAGCTCCCCGTCCTTGGCACGGGACGCACAGCCATGGTCGGCGCACTCATCGTCATCGCGGTGGGCTTCCTCGTGGAGGTCACCGGCCGCACCCTGGGCCGCTACCTGGTCACCTCCACCACCCGCCGCCTCTCGGTGGATCTGCGCACCTCAGCGCTCGATTCCGCCCTCGGTGCCCCCGTGCCGGCCGTCATGGAACTAGGTACCGGCAACATCATCACGCGCCTGTCCAAGGACATCGACACCGTGGTCATGGCCATCTCCATGATGGGTGACCGCCTAGTGCTCACCCTCTTCATGCTGCCGCTGACCGCGCTCATGATGATCTTCATCCACCCCGCCTACGCCCTGCTCTTCATTGCGGTGAGCTGCCTGCTCTACCCCTTCATCCGCGGTACCATGCGGGATATCCCCGCCATCGCCAACGAAGTCTCGTCAGTAGAGGCCTACCGCAACAACGTGCTGTTGGACACCATCCGCGCGCTGGAGACCCTCCGCCAGTTCTCCCTCAAAGACTGGGCACACGCGCGCATGGAGCGCTACTCCTGGGACACGGTACAGGCCTGGGGTGACAAGGTTCCACTCATCAACCGCATCGTTGGCCAGGGTGCCCTCGCCTTCGCGGTGCTGCTGCTGGGCTCTGTCCTCATGTCTGTGCCCATGGTGATCTGGGGCTGGCTGACCCCTGGTGAGGCCACCGCCGCCGTGCTCTTGGTCATGCGCCTAGAGATCCACGTCTTCAACATCCTCTTCTTCGCCGGTGAGATCCAGCATTCCGTGACCTCCCTCGGCCGCGCCGTCGCCCTGGCCACCCTCGAGGACAGCGCGCACACCAGCGCGAACCAGAAGGACACTCCCCGGCTTAGCGACGCCCCCACCATCACCATCGAGCACCTCTCCTACGCTTACCCCGGTGGGGCGCCAGTGCTTAACGACGTCTCCCTGACCCTCACCGCCGGCACCACCACCGCCCTCGTGGGCACCTCCGGCGCGGGCAAATCAACCCTCGCCTCCCTCGTCGCGGGCCTGCAGTACCCCACACAGGGCACCATCAGGCTCGACGGGATTGATACCGCCACGGTGCCGAATACCTGGATCACCGAGCACGTCGCCCTCATTACCCAGGAAGTCCACCTTTTCTCCGGCACGCTGCGCAACGACCTGCTGTTGGCGAAACCCGATGCCAGCGATGAGGAACTGTGGCGCGCGCTCAATACCGTGGGCCTTGATGAGAATTCCCGCTGGCTTCCCCAAGGCCTAGACACGCTCATCGGCGCCGGTAACGAAGAGATCGGCGCGGAGGCCGAGCAACAGCTCTCACTGGCCCGCATGATCCTGCGCCAACCGCCAGTACTCATCATGGATGAGGCCACCTCCGAGGCCGGCTCCGAGCACGCCGAGGTACTCGAACACGCCGCCAAGGCCGTCACCAAAGACCGCACCTCACTCGTCGTTGCCCACCGCCTGGACCAAGCCCGCGAGGCCGACCGCATCATCGTCATGGAACAAGGCCAGATCGTCGAGGACGGCACCCACGCCGACCTTATCGCTCTGGGCGGGCGCTATGCCTCGGCCTATGCCCAGTGGGAGCATGGGAAATAGGTCTTCTCCGCGCCTACCATGGAGCTCATGCATCTTCTTTCCCTTACTGAAGCCGACCGCACCTATCTGGCCCGTATCAACTTCCTTGCCGATACTTTCGGCGATGAGCACAAGGAACTTCCTGAAGGTTTCGAGGAAGGTTTCGACTATTACCTCGGTGGTTGGGAGCCTTCCCGCGGAGGTTTCATCGCTTGGGAGGGCCACGTCCCCGCCGGTGGAGTCTGGCTGAACTGGGGTACGGCTGAGCGCCATGGATTTGGACACGTGGCGGAAGGTATTCCAGAGCTCGCCTTGGCCGTGGAGCCCCGCTTCCGGGGCCAGGGTGTCGGTACCCTGCTGATCGACGCCGCCACCGACCTCTCCCGGGAGATGGGCGCCCCGGGCATCTCACTCTCAGTGGCTAAAGACAACGACCGCGCACATCGCCTTTATCTCCACCTGGGTTTCGAGCCAGTCAGCGAGAGGGACGGCCACATCGTCCTAGTCAAGCGCTTCGACAGCAACGCCAATGCCAAAGACATCAATAAGGCCACATCAGAAGACAACTGATCAACAAGACCAGAAAGACCAGAAAACCTAAAAGGCGGGCTTAAGGGACATTTCGTGTGGATAAACCG
>NZ_KV794734.1:0-597 GCF_001808895.1 Corynebacterium sp. HMSC070E08 | reverse complement strand
GTTGTGTGGGGTGTTGTGTGAGAACTGTATAGTGGACGCGAGCATTAAACCATGTGCTTGTTACTGTCACTTTTTGTGTGGTGGCAATGTGTGTGGTTTGTGTGATTTCTTTGTTCTTTTGTGTTTTGTGTGTTCACACCAGCACAGTTTGTTGTGTTGGTTGTGTGTTCGTTATTTAGGGCGCATGGTGGATGCCTTGGCATGCTGAGCCGATGAAGGACGTGTAAGGCTGCGTTAAGCCTCGGGGAGTTGTCAATAAAGCGTTGATCCGAGGATGTCCGAATGGGGAAACCTGGCACCTGTTATGGGGTGTTACCCTTCAGTGAATTCATAGCTGTTGTGGGGGTTTACGCGGGGAAGTGAAACATCTCAGTACCCGTAGGAGAAGAAAATAAAATTATGATTCTGCTAGTAGTGGCGAACGAACGTGGATGAGGCTAAACCGTGTGCATGTGATACTTGGTAGGGGTTGTGTGTGCGGTGTTGTGGGCCCCAGCGTGCGGTGACTACCATCATCGTGCTTGTGTGTTGTTGTTAGGTGAAGTGGTGTGGAAACGCCTACCGTAGAGGGTGATAGTCCCGTAGTTGAAGGCTTCA
>NZ_KV794733.1:0-59254 GCF_001808895.1 Corynebacterium sp. HMSC070E08 | reverse complement strand
GGACTCCGTGTCCAAAAAGTCCCTAGACATCACACCGCTAGGCAGCGAGCTCGTCGTCAATGTAGACCCGCCTAGTCGCGCGCAAACCCGCCATCAGCATGCAAAGGCTGAGCACCATCAGCGCAATCAGGACGGCCGTCCAGTTACCGGTAGCGCCGCGCACAACGCCCACGAAAAGCGGCAACAGCCCCGCCAAGATGTAGCCGCCCGGCTGCACAAAACCGGAGAGTCGTGCGGTCGTCAGCGCACTCCGAGTGCGGGCGGTGAGCAATGCCAGAGCCAGTGGGAAGCACATACCGCCGATCCCCATCATGCAGGCCCAGGCGAGCGGGGCGACGTCGGCAGCCACAAGGACCCCACCCCACCCAGCACAGGTGCACAGCGCCAGCACAATCGGTACGGGTGTTAGGCGGTCCAGGCGAGAAATTAGCCAGGGCATGATCACGCCGCCGGCGATGTTAAAGACACCGATGACAGCAAGTGCCACACTGGCGGTATCCTCACTCACGCCCTTCTCTACCAGCATGCGCGGCAGCCAACCCATTTGGACATAGGCCATGGAGGACTGCAGCCCGAAGAAAAAGAGCATGGCCACCGCCGTGGGCGAAGTGTACATGGGCTTTGGCGCGCCGGCACCGTCGATCGCCCCGTGGGCGACGTCCTTGCCAGCCTGCGGCAGAACCACTATCCACGCCACCAGCTGCGCGATGGCGGGCAGGCACCAGATCCACAGCGCACCTTGCCACGTGCTTTGCGTCACCGCGGACAGCGGGCCAAGGGCGCTGGATACGCCCAGCATCGTGGTGTAGGTGGTCATCAACGCCACCAGCGTGCGGCCCGAACCATGTTGCTTGATCCACGCGGGAAGCAGAACGTTGGCTAGAGCGATGCCGCCGACAACGCACAGGGTCAACGCAATAAACAGCGGGAAGCTGCTCACCCACGGACGCAGCGCCAGGCCCACCACTAGGGCCAGCGTGCCGCCGGCCAAGGTACGGCTGAGCCCGCCCCGCCGAGCAATGGGCACGGCGGCCAAACCCATGGCCGCGAAGCACAGGCCAGGAAGCGCGGTCAACAAACCTGCCTGCCCAGAACTGATCCCAAAGAAATTCTGGATCTGCCCCAGCACCGGTGCCACCGAAGCGATACCGGATCGCAGGTTCAGCGCGGTGAGGCAAACAACGGAAAAGAGCAGGAAGGGCGCAAGCGAGCGCCGAAACGCCGAGCCCACGCCTTTACTTCTGAACCGGGGCCCACTCCGGGCCGGTCTCACCAAGCTCCGGGTCGAGCTTAGCCACCAGCGGCTTGGGCTTCTGCAGCGTCGTCCCCGGCGTAATGTCGACACGCTTCCACGCAGCCTGCTGCGCCGCGTAGTCACCGGTGATGATCGGGTACGGGTGGTTCTCCGGCGGGAGGTCTACGCCAACGAGTTCAACCGGCATATCATCCACCACGTCTTCAATGCGCGGCTGTGCGGCCCAGACGCCCTCACGTCCCAGGGTCTCGTGCACCTTCTGTGCGGTGAAGGGCAGGAACGGGGTCAACACTACGTTGCAGTCGGAGACCACCTGCAGTGCGGTCCACAGCACGGTGGCCAGACGCTCGCGCTGGGTTTCATCCTTGGCCAGCTTCCACGGCTCCATCGCCGCGACATAGGCATTGGCCTCGCCGACGACGTGCATGATGGCGGTCATGGCCTGCTTGAACTTGGACTGCTCGAGGAATTCCGCGGCGGTGGTGAAGGTCTCCTCCGCCAGTGCCAGGATGTCCTTGTCTGCCTGCTCCAGCGCGGCCGGGGCCGGGACCTCGCCGAAGTTCTTGTGAGCCATCGACACGGTGCGGTTGACCAGGTTGCCCCAGCCGTTGGCAAGCTCGTTGTTGATACGGCGCACGAACTCATCCCAAGTGAAGTCGGTGTCGTTGTTTTCCGGACCGGCAACGGCGATGAAGTAGCGCAGCGCATCCGGGCCAAACTCCTCGAGGAAGTCCTTGACGTAGATAACGACGCCCTTGGACGAGGAGAACTTGGAGCCGGACATGGTCAGGTATTCCGAAGACACAATCTCCGTGGGCAGGTTGAGCTCACCGTAGGTGTGCAGCTCACCGCCCTTGGAGCCCTTGCCCGCGTAGCCCAAGAGCTCTGCTGGCCAGATCTGGGAGTGAAAGGTGATGTTGTCCTTGCCTTGGAAGTAGTAGTGGCGTGCCTGCGGGTTCTGCCAGTAGTCCTTCCAAGCCTCCGGGTTGCCGGTGCGGTGGGCCCACTCGATGGAGGAAGACAGGTAACCAATCACCGCATCGAACCACACGTAGAGCTTCTTCGCGCCGTTATCCTCCCAGCCTTCGACCGGAATGGGAATGCCCCAGTCGATATCACGGGTCATGGTGCGCGGGCGCATATCCTCCAACAGGTTGAGGGAGAATTTGAGGACGTTCGGGCGCCAATCCTCGCGGCTCTTCAGCCACTCTTCGAGGACGTCCTTGACCGCAGGCAGGTCCAGCAGGAAGTGCTCGGTATCGATGAACTCCGGGGTTTCACCGTTGATCTTGGACACCGGGTTGATGAGATCTACCGGATCGAGTTGGTTGCCGCAGTTATCGCACTGGTCACCGCGCGCGCCGTCGGCGCCACACAGCGGACAGGTTCCCTCGATATAGCGGTCGGGCAAAGTGCGCCCTGTGGACGGCGAGATCGCGCCCTGGGTGGTCTCCTTAATCATGTAGCCGTTCTCGTACAGGCCCTTGAACAGCTCCTGCACCACCGCGTAGTGGTTGCGTGTGGTGGTGCGGGTAAAGAGGTCATAAGACAGGCCGAGCCCAGCCAGGTCGGTGACAATCTGGCGGTTGTAGCGATCCGCCAATTCACGAACCGTCACGCCTTCCTTATCCGCCTGCACGAGCAACGGGGTGCCATGCTCGTCAGTACCGGAAACCATGAGGACGTCGTTGCCACGCATTCGCTGGAAACGGGCGAACACGTCGGAAGGAACACCGAAACCCGCCACGTGTCCGATGTGGCGGGGTCCGTTGGCATAGGGCCAAGCAACATTAACGACAACTGTCTCAGTCATGGCCCCTACTCTATCGAACACCCCCTCACCGGCAATGCAGTGAGGGGGTGTATGAGAGAAATGCTCGCGCCAGAACTAGTTCTTGTGGCTGTGCTGGCGGCGGCGGGCCTTGTAGGCCTGTTCGCGCTGGAACTCGCGGTGCAGGCGACGCTCACGCGCCAGCTTGCGCTGGAAGGCCTGGGACTCGCGGTACTCGCGGTAAATTACGTCGTTGCTCAAGTCCTTGTAAATAGCGAACATGAGGCCGACGAGGATGAAGAGGAATGGCAGCGCCGCCACGATGGTGACGTTCTGCAGGTTTGACAGGGCATTCTCGCTCGACAGCAGCAAGGTCAGGCCGACAGCCGCAGTGAGCACACCCCATGCCGCGGACAGCCACGGCTTGGCGGTGGTAGCGCCAGACTGGGACATCGAGCCCATGACTGTCGACGCCGAGTCGGCCGACGTAATGAAGAACGTGGCAAGGAGCAGGGCGGCGACGATGCCCGCGATGAAACCACCGGGGAGGTTCTGCAGCAGGTTGAACAGCTCCTGCTCGGCAGACTCACCGGAGATGGAGTTGCCGTTCTGCTCCATGTGGATGGCGGTACCGCCGAAGATGGCAAACCACACCGTGGAGACACCAGCCGGGACGAGAAGCACACCAACGCAGAACTCGCGGACGGAACGGCCGCGCGAAATGCGGGCGAGGAACATGCCCACGAACGGCGACCAGGAAACCCACCAAGCCCAGTAGAAAATGGTCCAGGTAGATAGCCACTCGCCAGCGTTTCCGTTATCGGACTCAGCGGTACGAGCGATCATCTCGGTGAAGTTCGCCAGGTAGTTACCAATGGAGCCTGGGATCTGGTTCAAAATCGACACGGTTGGGCCGAAGACGAACACGAAGATGGCCAGCAGAGCCGCCAAGACCATATTGGTGTTAGAGAGGTACTGAATACCTTTGCCTACACCCGACATGGCCGACAGAATAAAGGCCAAGGTCAGCACGAGAACGATGCCGATGACGACGTTCTGCGTGGGGTTCTCAATAATTCCGGAGGCCTGCAGGCCTGCCTGAATCTGCATCGCGCCGAGGCCCAGCGAACAAGCGGTGCCAAAGACGGTGGCGAAGATGGCCAAGATATCAATGATCTTGCCTGCGAATCCGTCGGCGGCGCGCTGGCCAATGAGCGGCACGAAGGCCTGGCTCAACAACTGCTTGCGGCCAATACGGAAGGTGGAATAAGCGATGGCAAGCCCCACGATGGCGTACACGGCCCATGGGTGCAGGGTCCAGTGGAACATGGCCGTGGCCATTGAGGTTCCTACCTCATTCTCACCATGGCCCGGAACGCCGTTCTTAAAGTAGTTGAGCGGCTCGGAAGCACCATAGAACATCAAGCCGATGCCCATGCCGGCAGCGAACATCATCGCAATCCAAGAGGCCGTGGAGAATTCCGGTTCCTCGTTAATCTTGCCCAAACGAATGGTGCCGAACTTCGAGGCCGCAACGCAGATAACGAAAACCACAAAAATGGTCCCGAAGAGCACATAGGCCCAGCCAAAGTTATTCACCACGAAGCTCAGAGCATTGCTGGAGAAGGAGGCAAAGCTCTCTGGAGCGGCCAAGCCCCATGCCACAAAGGCGGCAACGAGCAGGCCGGCGATTCCCACAATGGTCCAGTCGATCGGTGAATCAATGCCGCCTGGGCCAAACTTCTCGTCCTCTTCCTCCTCCACCGGCGCGGGAGCCGCCTCAGGATTGAACGCCTTGTTGGTGAGCATATCCTGGAGCTGGCTTGTGGCCGAGGCCTCCTCGAGGCGCTCGTCGACGGTGCGGTATTCCTCTACCGCGGCCGGCGAGCTCTCGCCTTGGGGCACAGCCGAAGACACCCCCGTGTCCTTTACATTGTCTGCATTCGTCGAGTCTGTCATACCTCCCGACCTTGGTGCTGTCTCATCAACTAGTCAAACTAAAACGGAAACAAAAAGACTATTCACCACATGCATTTCGGGCATATAGCGTTCCTAAAGCGTCTGTCACGAGCTTCTTTGCACGACCGCTATTCCACCGCAGCTGCCGAATCTGTACCGCAACTGTGCAGCTTGCCAGCTTGTTCGGAGGCACTTCCGAGGTATGGCATCCCTACCGCGCATGCCGCGGCCACGCCGGGTGACATAACGATGCCATAACGATTGGCCCAAAAGAGACGGGCATCACCAGAATTTATTGTTAAAGCTCAGCCGCGCGCGGCGAGGTATGCATCATAAAGTTCACGGTTGGACCACTCGGTTCCCGCTGCTGCTTGCTTGCAGGCATCCTTGGCCCGCACGCCCCGCTCAACCTCCGCACGGACCTGCTCCACGAGGGCCTCCAACGACACGGGTGCGGCATCCCCGCCCTCGATGACGACGGTGATTTCACCCCGCGCATTCTCCTGCGCCCACTCGGCAAGCTCGCCCAAGGTGCCACGCTTGATTTCCTCGTAGGTCTTCGTCAGCTCACGGCAGACCGCAGCGCGGCGCTCCGCGCCGAGGATCGCTGAGGCGTCGCCAAGCGTCTGCGCTAGACGGTGCGGGGATTCAAAGAAAGCAATGGCACGGCGCTCCCCCACGAGGGACTCCAGCCAGGCTTTACGCGGTCCGGGTTTGCGCGGCGGGAAGGCATCGAAGAGGAAATGCCCCACCCCCAGTCCGGAAAGTGCAAGCGCAGTCGGCACCGCCGAGGGCCCCGGAAAACAGGTCACAGGCACATCCGCTTCCACCGCAGCGGTGACGATGGAGTGCCCAGGATCGGAGACCAGCGGCATGCCAGCATCCGACACCACGAGAACCGTGCCCGTCCGGGCAGCGTTGACGAGCGCGCGCGAGCGCTCCTCTTCGTTGTGGTCGAAATTGGAAACCACCTTGCCGCGGATCTCTACCCCCAGCGCCTGGGCCAGGTTACGAACGCGGCGGGTGTCTTCCGCAGCGATCACATCCGCGTGGCCCAACGCCTGCATCAATCGAGCAGAAGCATCACCGGGATTTCCCAGCGGCGTGGCGGCCAGGATGACTCCACGCGGCAGGGGTTCAAGCTGAAGACTCATACCCCCAGCATGGCACACGCACGCTAGACTCTTCCGCGTGAGTATCGCAATCCTTACTGATCGATCTGGCCGCACCAGCCGCGCGCGCGTCCCCGCCGCCCGCGGCATCCATAGCCGGCCAGCTCCCCCTGCTCCCCGGCACTACACCTGGACCAAGGCCGACACGATCAGCACCGCCATCATCGCTGTGCTGGCATTCATCACGCGGTTTGCAGGTCTCGCCGCACCGGTCTCCGAGGGAACTCCCGTCTTCGACGAGAAGCATTACGTGCCGCAGGCATGGGACATGGTCACCAGCTGGCACAACCTCTTCCTCGGCGGCATCGAGTCCAACCCGGGCTACGGCCTGGTTGTGCACCCACCGCTGGCCAAGCAGATTGTCGCGATATCGGAGGCCATCTTCGGCTACACCCCACTGGGCTGGCGGGCCATGGCCGCGCTCTTTGGCGTGGGCACCGTGCTACTCACCATGGCGCTGGCACGCCGCTTGTCCGGTTCCTGGCAGGTGGGCTTCCTCGCCGGCCTGCTCGCCGTGTGCGACGGCGTGCTGCTCGTGGCCTCCAAGTTCGGAATGCTTGACATCTTCCAGGTCTTCTTCATCGTCGCCGCTGCCTGGGCCTTGGCGCGGGATCACCAGCAGATGCGCGAGCGCCTGCACGCCGCCTTCCTGTCAGGCACGATGGGGGACTCCGACTTCGGCCCCAGATTTGGTTTCCGGTGGTGGCGTTTTACTGCCGGCGTTTTCCTGGGGCTAACGCTGGCCGTGAAGTGGTCAGGCCTGTACTACATCATGTTCTTCGGTCTCATGAGCGTTTTCTCGGATCTCGCTCTGCGCCGCTTGTATGGCGTACGCCGCTACATCGTGGGCACGCTGGTACGCGATACCCCAGCAGCCCTGGCCTCACTCGTTGCGGTCCCCGTAGCCCTGTATGCGTGGTCTTGGCGCGCTTGGTTTGCCGATGAGACCGCCGTCTACCGCCACGCGAAGGTTGACGGCACGATCGAGGATGGCTCTTGGTTGCTCCACCTCCCCGAGCCTCTTGCCGGTTGGTTCTACTACCACTCCTCTGTGCTGGAGTTCCACGCCTCCTTGACCTCCTCAGGTGGCCACAGCCACCCCTGGGACTCCAAGCCATGGGCTTGGCTGGTGGCCGCACGCCCCATCCTCTACTACTCCTCCACGGACATCTCTTGCGGGGACGGCGGATCCTGCCGCAGGATGCTGTACCTCTTTGGTACCCCGGTCATTTGGTGGCTGGTCATCCCGGCGGTGCTGTGGGGACTGTGGTCCTTGCTCGTGCGACGCAACCGCGCCTTCCTCATCCCGCTTGTGGGTGCCGCGGCGGGTTTCCTGCCCTGGCTCATGGTCTTTGACCGACAGATGTACTTCTTCTACGCCACGGCGTTCATTCCGTTCGTCATCGTGCTGATCTCTCTGGCTTTGGGGCAAATGATTGGACGTGGACGGGTTCTACGGTGGCGCTGGCTCACGGAGCTTTTTGGGGCCGCGATGCCGCTGGGCACCTTCCTTACCGTGTGCTACGCCGCGCTCGTCGTGGCAATGTTTGCCTACTTCTCCCCGATTCTCTACGGCTACCTCATCCCGGATTCTTGGTATCACTCCATGATGTGGCTACCGTCCTGGACCTAAACCCCTGGCCCTACCCCCTGGCCCAAGCCGCTTAGGCTTGGGCCCTTAGGCTTGGGCCCTTAGGCTCGGCCTCTTAGACGTGGCCTTTAAGGCTTAGCGCGGGTTAGCGGACAACGTCCTATACACGTCCCGTAGCAAGAAGCCCCGGTCGGCCGCCCACGCCCACCCCAGGCTGGCCGTTGCGAGACCGGTGCCGATGAGGATATAAACCTGCTCCGCGACAACGCTGCCCAAGGCAAAGTCGCGCATGGTAAAGCCGCACAAGAACGCGAATATAGTGCAGACCACCGGCAGCAATCCAGGAGCTGAGGCTGGGCGCCAGGCGGCAAAGGCTAAACCGCTCGCCAGGCCGAAGCGCAGCGCCGCAGCCTCCATCACAAGGTGTGCGCGCTCCGGGTCGGCCCCTTCGGCGAGGGTTCCTTCACTGCCCAGGGTGGTCAAGCCGGAAGCGCTGACGACGACCACGATCGCCCAAATCAGAAACGCCACGGCCAACACTCCGAGAGCTACCCGAGCCAGCGTGAGCGATGCCTGCCGCGCGCTGGAGGCCCGCTGCCACTCCGGCTCCACGCCAGCCAGGATGACTTCCGACAAGTCCTGCGGCGGGAGGCCCTCAGGTTCCACGAGGCTCAGTGAGCGAGACAAGGCCGCCGCCTTCTCCCGGAAGGCGGCACACTCCGGGCAGCCGGAGACATGCGCGTCAATGACATCGGGCGCCAGCTGCGGGGCTTCCCCATCGAGCTGCGCGGAGATCGCCGCTTGCACCTGCTCATGCGTCAGCACGGCTCAACACCCCATCCACACTCGCCCGGCCGGAGCCGAAGACAACGATCATGAGCAGCGACACGATGAGCACCAGCGGGTACTCGATGCCACCATCGGCGGCGAAGAGGCCATTGCCCATATGTACGAAGTACAACGCACAGGCCATAAGCAGCGCCAATGCCCCTGCCACAAAGGTGGTGAGCAGGCCGACTACGAGGGCCGCCCCGCCCAGCATTTCTGCGAAGGCAGCCAAGTACGCCGAGGTCTGCGGTTGCGGAACTCCCCATGCGGAGAATTGACCGGTTACCTCGTCCATGCCGCTAAAGAACATCTTGTCCACACCGTGCGCGACGAAGATAACTCCCAGCACCGCGCGGAAGATGAGCAGCGCGGCATCGCGTACGGCGGGTCTATTCATGGTTCATAGACTACCCTGGATGACCACCTCCCTCCGAAAGGACTCCCCTCCTACCATGCACATGTGGACCTCGCTGGACACTCCGCTCGGCCGTCTTCTCCTTGTCTCCTCTAAGCGGGGTTTGTCACGGGTGTGTTTCCCCGGTGAATCCCCAGATCTCAGCGGTCTGCAGCGCCTCCCCGATGGCCCTACCAGCGCCCGACACCCCAGTACTGCGAATGCTGGTGTTGCGGGGGCCGACGCTCTCGTCGCCGCTGCCCAGCAGATCACCGAATATTTTGCGGGCACGCGCAGGGACTTTGAGCTGCTTCTCGACGTCCCCGCATCCCCGCACACATTCCGCGACCGCGCGCAACGTGCGCTGCGCGCTATCCCGTTCGGCGAGCGCTGGACTTATTCGCGCCTCGCTGGCGCCGCCGGTAGTGCGCAGGCCGCCCGCGCTGCTGGAAGCGCCTGTGCTACGAACCCGCTTCCCATCGTGGTGCCGTGCCACCGCGTCGTTCCGGCAAGCGGCGGCCTCGGTTCCTATCGTGGGGGCACAGCCGCGAAGCAGATGCTGTTGGAGCACGAGGCCACGCTCTGCGGCACGAGGCCGTGAGAGCCGTGGGGAACCAATGAGCGGATTCTGCAGTCTAAGAAGGCATGACTAGTACACAGATGGCAAACGATATGAGACTTGTTTATGACTCCGCGGGGCTTGGCCGCCCCGCCTGGGCAATGACCTCCCCGCTTCTCCAAGAGTATTACGACACCGAATGGGGCATGCCCGTCCATGAGGAATCCGCCCTGCTGGAACGCCTCTGCCTGGAAGGTTTCCAGGCCGGGTTGAGCTGGGAACTAGTGCTGCGCAAGCGCGAAGCCTTCCGCGCTGCCTTTGTGGGCTTTGATGCAGACCTACTGGCCAGCTTCGGGGAGGAAGAAGTCGAGCGCCTCATGAACAATGCGGGGATCATCCGCAACCGTCTGAAAATCAACGCGGTGCTTAACAACGCGAAGGCCACGGTGGCCTTGCGGGAGACAGGCGGGCTCGATGAATTCATCTGGAGCTTCCTGCCCGCTGACACGATTGCGCCGGAAAGCGAAGAGGATATTCCAAAATACACAGAAGAAGCCTTGGACATGTCCAAGGCTTTGAAGAAGGCCGGCTTCAAGTTCGTCGGCCCGGTGACGTGTTTCTCCCTGATGACGGCCATCGGGATGGTTGACGCCCACCTAGTAGGCTCCCATCGCCGCGGCACATCCGGCATCTGGCCGGCCTAGGGGCCGGGTGGATTAACCGACTCGGCGGGCTGCTAGGTCATCGCGGCGCTGGCGCGAAGAGGGATGGGGACCGTCGAAGCCATCGTCGCTATCGCCCTCCGAGTAGACGGGCAGGTAGTCAAAGTCCGGGCTTTCATCATCGATTTCTAGGATGAGCGCGCCTGGACGGCGCAGGTTGGGCGGCAATGACTCGGCGGGGTTCTCCGCATTGCGCACCCCCAAACGAGCGCGGCGCAGGTGGTAGACGCGTCGGCGCAGCAGCTCCCGCTCGCGGCGCACCTGGGCGCGCAGGGCCACCAGGTAGACCATGGTCATAACGCCGGCAATACCCGCCAACCACCACGTCCAGCTCCCCACAACAATACCCAGGCAAACCGTGGCCACCACTGCTACCGCCAAGCCGATGAGCGTGCGCTGGCGGCGCTGATAACGCGTGGCGGAGGCTTCCTTTTCCTTCACCGGATCCCAGCCACCGCGGCCCAGGCGGCGCTGGGCGAAGGCCAGTTCCTCGGCGGACAGCTCGGTATCGCTTCCGCTCATTTCCTCGTCCTCAGTCTCAGCAGCAACAAGGTCTAGGCCCTGCGGGACGGCGGCCGAACCTTCCTCTGCGCCTTCGGCATCAGTGCTCTCCGCTTCAACCTCTGCTTCATCGGAGTTGCTCACATCAGACGCAGCCGGTGCTTCCTCCACCGCGTCGATGGCACCCGGATACATCAGATCAACCGGCGAGGTATAGGTCTCATCGAAGTCATAGGCATCCTCGGCCACGCCGGCGTTAGCAGGAGCCGTGAATACCTCGGCGGCATCCGCCTCAACGTTCTCAGCCTCCTGCTCCGACCCATGATCATCCTCGGCAGCGTCGTCGGAATCGTCCTCGAGCTCGAAGTCCGTCTCGGCGTCCTCAGCTTCTACGACTTCGCCATCAATCGTGTCCGCCACTACGGATTCGGCAGCGCTCTTTCCTTCGCCATCGCCCTGGAGCGACTCCGCGGTATCAGCAACCCCCTCGGCCTCAACCAGCTCATACTCGGCTTCCTCATCGCTGGCCTCCGCTGCTGCCGGGGCGTGCGGGCGGATGTCCTCCTTGCCCAGGCGCGGTTTACGGCGGCCCGGCACGGAGCCGGAATCTCCTTCGAAGAGCACGCGGGTCTCTTCAAAGGCCTCACCTGTGTGGCTCATCGGACGCTGCGAGCGCAAAAGCAACGGAGCGAGGATGAAGAGCCACAGCACGATTACGAGAATGATCGGCACGGCAGTCATCATGTGGCTGAGTCCCACTTTCAGGGGTCGACGAAAAAAGGGAATATAACTAGGCCCCTACTCTAGCTGCCCAACCCCGCCCCGTGGGCACCAACGAACCCCTAAATTACAAGGTTGTTACTCAAGTGAAAGCAGAGGTAGTTGACCTAAACAATCTCCCAACCCATCACCGGCTTAGCAACAGCTAAGCCACCTGCTACGCCCCCGCGATTCGTCCCGCCGCACGGAGGCGCTCCACCGCCCCAGAGGCAAAATCCTCGCGATTAAGAGCCAAAAAGTGATGGTCCCGCCACGCGCCGTCGATATGCAGGTTGCGGCGCAGGAACCCTTCATCGCGGAACCCGTTGCTGTGCAGCACCTTGCCTGAAGCGGGGTTCTCCGGCAGATAGGTCGCCGTCACACGATGCAGCCCCACACGATAAAAGGCATGGTCCACGCCAAGAGCACAGGCAGCAGTAGCCACGCCCGCACCGTGCACCGCGGAATGCACCCAATAGCCAATCCAGCATTCGCTGACCCCTCCATGCTGGATATTTCCTAAGGTCAATTGCCCACAGAAGTGGCCATCAACCTCAATGACCAGCGGCACCACTGTCCCGGCCCGGGCCGAGTCACGCAGAAACATCAGGTGATTCCACCAAGCCGACTGGGAGTGCGCCGCATCCCACTCCGTCGGCAGCGTCGGCTCCACCGGTTTGAGGAAATCCCTATCCTCGATGCGCTGCCGTCGCCACGCCGCACCGTCCCTCCGCAACAGCGGGCGCAAACGTAGCGTCGCCCCGCGCGGGAAGACACGAGACTCCCGCAGCCGTACCGCGGGTGTAGCTTCTGGCCAGCCCGGATGATCGGGGTTGACCCCACCGGTGGCGGGAGTAGAAAAGCGCCCCGCGGCGGTACCAAAAGGATCAAGCATGACGTGTGTGCCGGCGGCTAGCTGCGCTGGGTCAGGAACAGGACGTCCACCACGTCCCCGGGACGGATCTCTGTCACTTCCTCCGGAATGCGGATCATCGCGTTCGCTTCCGAGAGCCCTGCGAGCAGGTGCGCCGGCGCACCCGCCGCACCGCCCAGTCCTTCCACCAGATAGTCGGAGGTTTCGGCATCCCGCATGAGCCGGGCGCGGATGTAGCCGCGGCGTCCCGGGCGGGATTCCATGTGGTTGAGCACGCGTGCGCGCACCACGCGGCGTTGGCCGCTGCGCTTGCCCAGGGAGAGACGGATCAGCGGGCGCACAAAGACCTCAAAGATAACCAGCGCGGACACCGGGTTCGAGGGCAGCAGGAAGGTCGGGATGCGCTCCTCCCCCAACAGACCGAAACCCTGGACCGATCCTGGGTGCATGGCTACGCGTGAGGTATCTACATCTCCCAACTCATCAAGGACCTCGCGGATTTCTTCCGAACCCGCGCCACCCACGGCACCGGAGATCACCAGCACCTCGCTGCGCGCCAAGTAGGTTTCCAAAGCCTCGCGCACGCGACGCGGCTCGCCGGCGGCGATGCCGACGCGGTGCACGTCCGCGCCGGCCTCCTTCGCGGCCGCTGCAAGCGAATAAGAGTTCACGTCGAAGACTTGACCCAGGCCGGGCTCGCGGTCGACGTCGACAAGCTCCTTGCCAAAGGACACGATGGTCACGCGCGGGCGGGGGTACGCCAGCACCTTCGAACGCCCCACTGCCGCGAGCAGGCCAATCTGCGCTGGGCCCAAGATGGTACCGGAGGATACGGCAACATCCCCGGGCTGAATATCATCGCCCACGCGGCGCACGAAGTCCCCTGAGCGCACCGGGCGGTGCGAGGTCACGCGCTTGCGGCCACGGTCGGTCCACTCGAGGGGAAGGACGGCGTCGGCAAGCGTCGGCAGAGGCGCGCCCGTGTACACGCGCACCGCTTGCTTGGGCTGCAAACGCAAAGGCTGGCGTGACCCTGCAGGAACCTCCCCCACTACAGGCAGGGAACGCTCAATCTCCGTCTCCGTGGCGGGTGCATCCGCATCCTCAACGTCGTGGCGGGAGCGTGCCTTGAGGGCTTTTTCTCCCCCGACGTCCACGGCGCGCACGGCATAGCCATCAATGGCTGCTTGCGGAAACCCCGGGAGCGGCTGGTTTGCCTGCACCTCCTCCGCGCACTTGAGACCTAGGGCATTCGCGATGGCGATGCGTACCGGCTCGGGAGTCATCGCTGCATCAAGAATGAACGCCATCTGGTCATCGACCGAACGCATGTACCGCCTGCCTTTACTCTGGGGTATGTGGGGCCTAAAGGGATGGAAGTTACTGGAGTAGAGCTTAGCGCGCTAGGCGTGCGAAGGCTTAGCCCTTCAGCCCCTTTTCTTCTTCGTAGTCCTCCACAATCTTCTTGATCGCCTTGTAGAGTGCAGGACCGTACTTCTCATCACGCAGACCAAAGTCAACGTTGGCCGGGATGTACCCACCCGGGTTGCCCAGGTCGTGGCGCTTGCCCTGGTGAACTACGACGTGAACGGGGTGGCCTTCCTTAATGAGGAGTTCAATGGCATCGGTCAGCTGCAGCTCCCCGCCCTTTCCTGGCTTAATACGGCGAAGGGCATCAAAAATCTTCCTGTCGAGCAAGTAGCGCCCAGTGGCCACGAGGTTCGAAGGCGCATCGTCCGGATCCGGCTTCTCCACCATGCCCACAACCTTCTTCACGCCCGGTGCATTGGTGTCCTCGACGTCGAAGACGCCGTAGTTATAGGTCTCTTCGCGTGACACCTCGAAGGCGCACAACACGCTGCCGCCCAGGGCGGCACGAACCCGGGCCATCTCCCCCATGACGGTGGCCGGCAGGACAATGTCATCCGGCAGCATGACGGCGAAGAATTCTTCGTCATCCTCCAACACGGATTCCGCCAAGCCCACCGCGTGGCCCAGGCCCAGCGGTTTTTCCTGCTCCACGGAAATCGGGTGGATCAACTGAGCAGCACGCTTGACCTTGGCCACTTGCTCGTCTTTGCCGCGGGCGTCGAGGGTCTCGACGAGATCGGGGAACTCATCGAAGTGCCGCATCACTTCCTGCTTGTTCGGCGCGGTAATCACCGCAAGGCGCTGGGCGCCCACGGATGCGGCCTCTTCCGCAATGAGTTCAATACCCGGCGTATCAACGACGGGGAGCAGCTCCTTCGGTACGGTCTTGGTGGCGGGCAAGAAGCGGGTGCCCATGCCAGCAGCGGGGACAACGACCGTAGCGATCCCGGTGTGGGAATCCTCGTGTGCAATAGCCATAAGTTCCACTTTACAATGCGCCCTTCGCGCTCCCGTGCTGCGCTACGCCGTCCCGCTATGATTAACAACCATGACGACCTCCCCCAAGGACGCCTTAAGATCCTCACTCCTTAACGCGCGGCACGAGCGCAGCGCCGAGCAGCGCGCTGATGACAACGCCGCGTGGTGCGCCGGTGTGGGTGAATTACTCACTCCTGCGATGCGTGTTGCCGCCTACCATCCCCTGGGCACAGAGCCGGGTGGCCCCGACTTCGTGGAGACCGTGTCCACACTCTGCAAGGAGGTCTACCTTCCCATTTCAGGCAAAAACGGTGAGCTCTTGTGGACGCTGTATGGCGGGCCGGAGGCCATGCGCCCGGGGGTATTAGGGATTGCAGAGCCCGACGGGCAGCGCCATAGCAGCGAAATCCTGGCGCACCTCGACCTCATCTTGGCGCCCGCGATGGCGGTGAGCGAGTCAGGCATGCGCCTCGGGAAAGGCGCCGGCTACTACGACCGCGCACTCACCCCGCTTCCCACTGGGAACCCGCCCGTCGTCGCTCTCGTCCACTCCAGCGAGGTCCGGGACGTCCCCTTCGAGGGACACGACCGTCCCGTCGATGGCATCCTCACCGAGCGCGGGATGCGCTGGCTTTAATCGGCCCCTTCTCAGATTCCATGCCGCCGCCTGGGAACCGTGCGGGTCGGAGCACAGTCTAAGAAGGTATGGACTTTCTTCACGTTCTGCGCACCCCCGGGCATCGCCGCAGCGTTCTCCTGCGCCGCGTAACGGCCGCAGTCTTGCTCGTGGCCGCGGCGGCAAGCGCGCTCGCTTCTACCCGCGAGCAGCCGCGCGTGGTGGTCATGGCCCGGGACGTCGCCGCCGGGGAGACGCTGGCGCTTGGCGATGTCTCCGTGGCCCGCGTCCCCTCCTCCGCTCTCCCCGCCACGGCGTTGGGGAGCAACCCGGAAGATGCGGTGGGGCGGGTTCTAGTGGCGGCGGCCAGCGCCGGCGAAATACTCACTACCACCCGGCTGCTCAGTTCGGATCTCATCGCGGACTTCGGGATGGAAGACGGCCACCTTATCCCGCTCACGCTCGCCGAGCCAGACGTTGCCCGCAACCTCCATCACGGCGATACGGTCAATATTGTCGGTGCCCTCGACGGTGGTGACGACGCTTCCCTCCCCGCCCGCGGCTCAACGATTGCCCGTGGCGCACGCGTCGTGTCGGTGGGTGCCGGCGGAGAGGATGCCCGCACGCACACACTCCTCGTTGCGCTACCAGCCGAAGCAGCCGAAGCTGTGGCAGCCGCGTCACTGGCACAACCGCTCACGGTTGTCATTGTGGGCGACCGCGCCCACAGTTAAGCTATGTTGTGAAGATCATCGCGTTTGCACTGGTAGGCCTCCATAAGATGTTGCCACGACACGCAAACTCTGCCTACTATAGGCACATCCACTCAGGCGCTTTTTGCTCTTGCAGTCTCGCGACTGCCGCGCGACCCCGCGGCACCACCTGCAGGATGGCGTACAGAAGTGGCTTTCGCTATTCCAGTATTTCCACATGCTTCGTCTTACGTTGGCGTCCCTGCGCATCTAGGGCCTCTCTTAGAGAGCATTATGGCTCTATGCCTGCTTTTCTCCGACTTTTCTGAACAGCGCGCCTGCGCAGAGTGCGGACTACGCAAAGCAGACGCTTAAGACACAGGAAGCACCTACCCCCGTAGATAGGACAACCACCACCATGCTCAAGGGCTTTAAAGATTTCATCCTGCGCGGCAACGTCATCGAGTTGGCCGTAGCGGTCATCATCGGTGCCGCCTTCACCGCGATCGTCACCTCCATCACCGATCACATCATCCAGCCGCTGATTAACTCCCTCGGCTCCCCAGACTTTGGTGGCCTGGGCTTCGCAATTACCGATAACCCGGAGACCTTCCTGGACTTCGGTGCAGTCATCACCGCCCTTATCAACTTCCTCATCGTTGCCGCTGTCATCTACTTCGTCATCGTTGCTCCGATCAACGCCGTCACCGAGCGCACTAAGCGCCGCCAGGGCGTTGACCCGGAGGAGCCGGCTCCGACCACCGAGCAGCTGCTCGGCGAGATCCGCGACCTGCTCGCTGCTGAAAACGGTGGCACCACCACCAACAAGCCTGGCTCCAGCATCTAAGCCAACAGCCCCACGCCTAAAAATCCCGCAGAACCGGCATTTCGCCGAAGTTCTGCGGGATTCTCTTATGCCTCCGCCCGCTGCTCACGCACTACTGCGTGGTGCCAAAATGCGGCGGCATGTTCTCGCGGTAGAAGGCCTCTCCCGTGGCCTCGTCCTCGCTGTCACCACCGGGGCCGCCTGCGTCCGCATCTAAGCTCACGGTGCGCAGCTCATCGGCCCCTGCGGCGGAAGAAGAGCCAGCGGACCCTGACATTGGCCCGTGAGGAACATCGAAGCTGCGATCGTAATTCTCGGCCGTCGACGGACGCTTCACGCGACGGCGCGCCCGCGGGGTACGCGGTGTGGAATCAGCCATTAGACGCTGGACTTCTGCAGCTGATCGACGAGGTGGTGTACCAAGGGGGTCAGCGTAGCCATTCCATCACGTACCGCCGCGCGGGAAGATGCGACGTTGACGATCACCGTTGAACCAGACACTCCCGAAATGCCGCGGGATGTGCACGCATCCACCGCACCGCATGCTTGGCCGGAGGAGCGCAGGGCCTGGGCCACGCCAGGGACCATTTGGTCCAGCACCGCGCGAGTCGCCTCTGGGGTCTTATCGCGCGGGCCAACGCCCGTGCCGCCAATCGTGAGGACCAAGTCAACGCCCCCGACCACGCCGGTTTCAATCGCCTGCCGGATCTTGGACTTCTTGGAACGAACGATTACTGCGCCGTCGACGGTGAAATCAGCTTCAGCCAACAGTTCGCCCGCCAAGCGCGACGTGTCCTGCGCTGCATCATCTGGGTGGTCGGTGACGATCACGACGAGCGCGCGGCGCGGTGCTTGCACACTTTGTTCTTGTTCGCTCGCGATGAGGAAGGCGTCATCTGGTTCGGTGACATCATCGAGTTCGCGTGAGGCATCGCGCCCCAGCAACTCAGTTGCGTCGGTGTTTTCTGCCACGGAGGTTCTCCTTAAAGGTAGGGGCGGAATCTTCCGGTAGTGGTTTCTTCACAAGGTCTCAGGGTGCGGTGTTCGTGCGGCGCTCACGCACCGCCCAAGTATTTGTTAACTTACTCGCTCGCCAGAGTTACCTCTACCTTTCTCACATCTTCGCTGTCTCGGCTCCGTACCTCCAGGGTCACGGTCGCGCCGAACTCCTGGGAACGGGTTGCCGCGATGAGGGCATCAGAGCTTTCAATAAGCCGATCGTTGACGCGGGTGACCACGTCACCAGACTTGAGCCCTGCCTTATCGGCTGGGCTATCGCGTTCTACATCGACGATCTCCGCACCAAGGGTGTCGCTTTGCGCGCGGACCTTAACGCCCAAGGTTGGGTGCTTGACCTTGCCATTGTTGATGAGCTCATCGGCCATCCGCTTGGCAAAGTTGGAGGGAATAGCGAATCCCAGGCCGATGGAACCGCCCTCGGAATTCGAGCCACCCGATAGCGAGGCAATCATCGAGTTCATTCCAATGATGTTGCCTTCCATGTCCACCAAGGGGCCACCGGAGTTGCCTGGGTTGACGGCGGCGTCGGTCTGGATGGCGTCGATCAGCGAGGACTCCCCGCCCTCCTGCGAAGCACGGACGGGACGGTTCTTCGCCGAGACAATTCCGGAAGTCACCGTAGCGTTGAGTCCCAACGGGGAACCTACGGCAACGACCTCTTGCCCCACCGCGGCTGCGTCCGAATCACCGAACTGTAGGAAGGGAAGATCGTTAACGTCATCGATCTTGATGACAGCAACGTCCGTGGTCGCATCCGAGGCCACAAACGTGGCGCTGTGGCGCGAACCATCATTCATGGTCACTTCCAAGCGCCCACCTTGATCCGCGCCGGCGACGACGTGGTGATTGGTCAGCACGTAGCCGTCCGGGGAAATAATCGAGCCCGAGCCTTCGGCACCGCCGGAGCGAGTAATGGAGTAAATGGATACCACTGCTGGAAGTACCTTCGATGCCACGTCCTCGACGGAGCCGTCGGCAGGCTCTTTACCGGTGCTGTTGGCCACGGGCTGGCGCTCCAAGACCTCATTGACCGTCGAGGTGGAGGATTTGTCTTTGCCCACCGTTCCGACCACCGCGCCGGTAACACCGCCGGCAGCGATGAAGGCTACGAGCATCATGGACAGCGCAGTGCCCAGGCCGACCTTGCGCTTGGCCTTAGGCTCATCGCTCGGTTCCACGACCCGTACGCCTGCCCCCTCTTGGCCCCCGAAGAACTGGTTCTGATTACCAGCATGCGCCGCAGTGTAGCGCTGACCGGCATAAGGCTGTGTTCCCTCCTGCGAGTGCTGCCCTGTCGAAGGCTGCTGTGCTGCCGAACGCTGCTGGCCTTGTTGACCGAATCCATAATTCGAACCGCCATACGGCGCCTGCGCCCCGTAAGGTGCCTGGGAAGGCTGGTTACCAAAAGAAGTAGGCCGGGCTCCCTGCCCCGCCTGGCTTCCGTAGGGCGACTGTCCGCCTTGCCTCGATGTATCCGACCGCGGCTGATTCCAGCCATTCGATTCACTTCCCGCAGAAGGTACCTCGCCTCGCTGCTGTGACTGTCCCCGTCCGTCAGAGTTCTGCGGGCTATCCATGGGGTTATCCATGTTCGACTTCCTCATATTCATGTCAGGTAGTGTGCACCATCGCGCTGGCGCATATCTGATACTAATCTGCCAGTGTGCTACGAGAAGCTGGACGTTTCCTGTGCGCCTTGAGCTGGGGTGATCCCTGACACACTAGCCCTGATTGAACCACCGCTCCGCAAAGATATGGCCGCGGTCGTTGCGCTCCTTCGGTTGGTCCGCCGCGGGGTCGTGTAGCTGCCCCGCTGACTGCTGCTCAGTGGAGAGCTCGGAATGGTAATCGTAGGGCACGTCTTCCAGCCCGTCCACCAAAGCATCGCCTTCGGTGGGGTGCCCTGGCAGGATAACCTCCATGCGCGTTCCGCCGTCCGCGGAATCCTTGATGGTGATCTCTCCGTTGTGCCTCTCCACCACGGATTTCACGATTGCTAGGCCCAATCCGGATCCCGGCATGGCACGGGCTTCAGCAGAACGGTAGAAGCGCTCAAATACCTTGTCCCGTTCCTCCGGAGCGATGCCGGGGCCAGAATCGTCAACGCGCAGGCGCACCTTGTCAGGGGCGATTTGCCGCATGGACACGCGCACGGTCCCCGTCGGCGGGGACCACTTCGCAGCATTGTCCATAAGGTTGAGGGTGGCACGGCCCAGCGCAAAAGGATCGCCGTCGATCATCCACGGGATAAACCGCACGCGGAAGTCCACGTCAGGACGGCGGCGCTTGGCGCGGTTGAGCGAATTCTCCAACACTTCGTGCAGCTCAACGGGCTCCGGCTCCTTCTCAGTGGCGTCCTCGCGCGCTAGGGCAACCAAGTCACCGATCAGGGTGGCCAATTCCGACATCTGCGCCATTACGTCATCTTCGAGGTCGCGCCGGTCTTCCTCACTGATGCCAAACCCGCCACCGGACTTATTGAGCATCATGAGAAGCTCAATGTTCGTCCGCATGGACGTCAGCGGGGTCTTAAGCTCGTGGCCGGCATCAGCCACAAACTGTGATTGCTGCACGCGCGCGTGCTGCAGGGCGGAAAGCATTCGGTTAAAGGACACAGTAAGTTGTGTCATTTCATCGTTGCTCTCCACGGCAATCGGCCGCAGGTCATTGGTCTGCGTCACGTAATCAGCAGCCCGCTTGAGGCGAGCGATCGGCTCCATGCCGGTCTTGGACACCACCATTCCCGCGAAGACGGAAAGCAGCACGCCAAAGGCCACGATAATCAGCAGCGCGGAGCCCACCGCGGACACAATCTCCTCCGTGGGACCAAGGTCCTTGGCCAGGACTACCGTGGCGCCACCTTCCTGGGACTTGGCCAGCACGCGCTCACCACCCAGGGTACGGATGGAGCTTTCCATGGTGTCCCCGTCCGGTTTAAAGTCCCCACCCACCGGCAAGGCGTCACCATAGGAAAAGGTAGCTGCTGGCGGAGAGATAGAGACCCGAGTCGAAGGATTGTAGAGCTTAAAAGAAGCGATCTCCTGATCGATATTCTCCACGAAGCGCGGATCCTGTGCCTGCTCCATCAGCACGTCCGCTTGCTGCATGATTTGCTTGTCGACGCTCGCCGTCATCGACGCCGCAACCAACCAGTAGGTCACCAACGTCATCACTGCCACCGAGACAGCGACAACGACACCAGTAACCAAAGAAAGGCGCCACCGAAGCGGCGCCCGCGAAGCCCAGCCGCGACGACCTGACAGGCCCAACCACGCCGTGGAATCTAGGTCTTCAGAAGGCACCGCGTCGGGCGCGGGCCTCCGCAAAATCACGCGATAGCCTCCCTCATGACATAGCCGACGCCACGCACGGTGTGGATAAGTCGCGGCTCGCCATCTTCTTCGGTCTTCTTACGCAGGTAGCCGATGTACACCTCGAGAGCGTTGCCTGAGGTAGGGAAATCATAGCCCCATACTTCTTCCAGGATGGTGTTGCGGGAGAGCACCTTGCGCGGGTTCTCCATGAGCAAGCGCAACAAGGCGAATTCGGTGCGCGTCAGGGAAATCTGACGGTCGCCACGAGTGACTTCACGCGTATCGGCATCGAGCTTGAGGTCCTCAAAACTCAGCTGGGTTTCAACGGGCTGCTGCTTGCTGATCGACTCCGCAGCAGCACGACGGACCAGGGAACGAACACGAGCCAAAAGCTCTTCAAGAGCGAAAGGCTTGGGCAGGTAATCGTCGGCACCCGCATCGAGCCCTGCAACGCGGTCAGACACGCCATCACGAGCCGTGAGCACGAGGATTGGACGGTCCCAACCCTCACTGCGCAAGGTTCGGCAGACTTCCAAGCCGTCCATGTTCGGCATCATCACATCGAGGATGAGCAGTCCTGGGTTCTCCCTGTGGACCATCTCGACAGCCTCTACGCCATCGGCGGCCAACATTACGTCGTAGCCATTAAACTTCAAGGAGCGGCGAAGCGATTCGCGTACGGCCTGCTCGTCATCCACGACAAGAATCTTCATGTTTCCAATTATGTCCTATCTAAGGCGCATTCACGAAGTGGGCCTAGTTCTTTCGCCCCCTTAAATCACCCCTTAAGATTTTATTCACCCCACTACCCGTGGCATCAGCGAACGCCCAGACAAGAAAGGCACCGCAGCCGAGCACTGCAGCCTCGAGAATGAGTCACTGCAGCGGGCAACTAGGCCAACACAAATGCCCCGAGGGATTCACTCAGAAAGGGTGAATCCCTCGGGGCAGAATTCGCAGCCTTGAGGCTTAGAAAGCCTTAGAACTGCTCCACGTCGACCAGGCCGAGCTTGGCGGCCTTCACCAGACGGCGCGGGATGCGCACGGTCTGGCCGTCGATGGTGACTTCCTGGAGGGCGACGTTGTCAGCCTTCCACTGGGAACGGCGAGAGTGGGTGTTCGCGCGGGACTTCTTAAACTTAGGAGTTGCCATCTTTTCCTATCCTCCTTACGCGTTCTTCTTCTTGCGGCGAGCCATTGCACCGAAGCGCTGGTTGAACTTCTCAACGCGGCCAGCGGTATCCATAACGCGCTGGGCACCGGTCCAGAACGGGTGGGACTCAGCGGTGACGTCAACGACGATGAGCGGGTACTCGTTGCCGTCTTCCCACTCAACGGTGCGATCGGAGGTAGCGGTGGACTTGGTCAGGAAGGAGTGGCCGGTACCGGCATCCTTGAAGACCACCGGGTGGTAATCCGGGTGGATATCTTTCTTCATATGTCGATTCCCTCAGGGTTGAACTACGGGTCGGTTCCTTCCGCAACACATCTCCGGCGTGGAAGGAAGTGTGAAAGGATCGTGCCCGAGTTGGGTCTCTATACTTACAAACTGTGCGGCTCGTGCCGACAACTTGACATATCCTACAGGCCACCAGCATTAAAACCGAAATCGCTCCGGCCGCCACCGCCGCGCTCCGACGGACAAAATCCACAACCACGCCCCTCACCTGCCCCTTCGGCAGGAACGCGCCATAGATCAGGTATAGATCAGAGGTATCCACGCCGGCCCGCATGCCGGCGGTGATTAGGTTCTGCAGGCTGTGGCATGTAAGATTTCCCCTTGCTGTTGTCAAAGTAATCGTTTTACGCCCTCATCAACTGGTGTTCAACGGATTAAGCCTCCTGCTCAACCTCACTTTTTCGAGCGCCGCGCCTCACCGCGGAAATAGGCACTCCGTTAGTCGCTTTCGATGTGGGCGGCTAGGAGAAAGAAGACCCATGTCGGCTATTTGCCAGGTAACGGGCCGCAAGCCGGAATTCGGCAAGCAGGTCTCGCACTCGCACCGCCGCACCTCGCGCCGTTGGAACCCCAACGTGCAGCGTCGTCGGTACTACCTGCCCTCTGAGGGCCGTACCATCACCCTGACCGTTTCCACCAAGGGCATGAAGATCATCGACCGCGATGGCATCGAGTCCGTCGTGGCTAAGATTCGCGCACGTGGGGAGAAGATCTAAAGATGGCACGTAATGACATCCGTCCAATCATCAAACTGAAGTCCACTGCGGGCACCGGTTACACCTACGTGACCCGTAAGAACAAGCGCAACAACCCGGATCGCATCACCTTGAAGAAGTTCGATCCGATCGTCCGCAAGCACGTCGAATTCCGCGAGGAGCGATAATTTATGGCTAAGAAGTCAAAGATCGCCAAGAACGAGCAGCGCAAGGAAATCGTCGCCCGCTACGCGGAGCGTCGCGCTGAGCTCAAGGCAATCATCAAGAACCCGAACACCCCGGACGAAGAGCGCCTCGAGGCGCAGTTCGAGCTGAACCGTCAGCCGCGCGACGCCGCCCGCGTCCGCGTCCGTAACCGCGACTCCGCTGATGGACGTCCGCGCGGTTACCTCCGCAAGTTCGGTCTGTCCCGTGTCCGTATGCGCGGCATGGCTCACCGTGGTGAGCTGCCGGGCGTTCGCAAGTCCAGCTGGTAAAGGGGTACCCATACAATGGCTGTCAAGCGTAATAACCACAAGAAGTTCCGTATGGAGCAGACCCGCCGCCCGAAGAAGAACCCGCTCAAGGCCGAGGGCATTGAGAAGGTTGACTACAAGGAGATCAAGACCCTGCGTCTGTTCATCTCCGACCGCGGCAAGATCCGCTCCCGTCGCGTCACCGGTCTGACCCCGCAGCAGCAGCGTCAGGTTGCTACTGCCGTCAAGAACGCACGCGAAATGGCTCTCCTGCCGTTCACGTCCCGCTAAACACTAGCTGGTTTCAACAGCGCACTTTTGCCGCTGTACTCGTGACTCACTAGGACAGGACAAAAGAGCTTTCAGGCCGCCGCCTCCTTCCCCACCTCGGGGCAGGTAGGCGGCGGTCGTCGTTTTCGCGGTTAGGGCAGTTGCTCTGCCGCCCCGCAAATTCCCAGTGCTACATTGAAGAGCTAGAAAGCCCCTGACGGAAAGGCAACTAACACCTGATGCCGCTGCACGAATCCCTCACCGATCTCAGCGAACTGGCCGCCCACTGCCACTCCCCCGCCCACGCGCGTGGACTACTGGAAGAAGCCCAGGACCTTCTGCGCAATGCCACCGCCCACCGGACCGACGGGGTCGAGCTTGCGGCGTGGTTTTCCCGCGTGGTCACCGATATTGTTCGCTCCCCGGGTCTGGCTAGCCCTGTGCGGCTGACAGGCGCTGCCGCCCGCGGGGATCTTCTCCCCTCACTTCCCATCACCTGGCTGGGCGCCGACGAGCAGCTGGAGCAAGTCATCATCGAGGCCGGATTGCCCTGCGGCGCGGTGGAGGAATGCGCCTCAACCCGCGCTGATGCCGGCCTGCCGCTGGGCACCGGCGGCGAGGAGGAACTCTATGCCGAGGCTGTATCGCAGCGGCCAGCGCCCCTCAAGCTCGTGGACGGGCTGCCGGACCGCTCCGCCGAGGTGTCCATTCGCCGTTCCCTACTCGCCCCCGTTTCGGCCATAGCCCGCTGGGCAGCGCCGGCTCCTCGACCCACCCCTGACCGCCTTGCCATTGGCGTGGAACGCGAATTGCTCACCGCGGCCGAGGCAGAAGGCCTGAGCCTGGCGTGGGGCACGGGCATCGCGCTGGAATTGGGGCGGTGGTACGAGGGCGTCGATAAGCACAGCATTATTCTCGAAGACCTTCCGCCATTGGACCGCACCGCCTACGGCTCGGCGTGCCGCACAGTCTCCGCTGCCGTCGAATCCATCATGATCCGGCACGGTAATGTGGTTAGCTGAAGTCAAAGCTACGCTTTGACGAACGCCGTTCGCGGCGGGGTGTACGATTACTGACTTGCCGTCAGTTATTACGTGAATTTTATCGAAGGGAGTCCGCCTCATGGCAGGTAGCGTTGGCAGGCCAAGGAAGAATAGCCCACGCCGCCGGGGAAACACCGCGCGCGAGGAAATCCTGGATGCCTCATCCGAGCTCTTCACTACCCAGGGCTTTGCGACAACCTCGACGCACCAGATCGCCGATGCCGTCGGCATCCGGCAGGCATCGCTGTACTATCACTTCCCTTCCAAGACGGATATCTTCCTCACGCTGCTGAATTCCACCATCGAGCCCTCACTCGAGCTGGCGGAGGAGCTCGCGGCCTCGGATGCAGCGCCGGCGCAGCGCCTGTGGTCCCTGGTGGCCGCGGAGTCCCGCCTGCTCTTGACGTCGGCGTGGAACGTGGGCCGCCTGTACCAGCTTCCGGTGGCTAACTCCCCGGAGTTCGGCGAGTACCACGAGCAGCGTGATCGCCTCAAGGATCACTTCCGCACTGCCGCCGCTGGCATTGTTGGTGATGATGACCCGCGCGTGGAGCTGCCTTTCCACATCGCGCTTTCCGTCATTGAGATGCGCCCCAACGATGGCACCGCGCCTTTCGACGCCTCGCAGCGCGTGCCGGAGCAATCCGCCATGCTTGCCGACGCCGCCCTAGCAGTCCTCGGCACCACCCCTCCCGACAACGCCGAAGCCACTACCTTGGAGCTGCTGAAGAACCGCAACGACTCCATCTCGGCAGCCGCCGCTGCCGCGGCCGACCGTAAGAAGACGACGCGCTAACGACCGTGCCGGATGGCGTAATGCGCCAAGAAGGTCTTATACGGTTTATAGGCCTTTTCGCCGTCCGCCCGAAGACTGTCCACGAGGCGATCCATCTTGTGGTTGGTTTTCTTTTCGGTCCAGTCCAGAGCCTCAGCAATCTCGCGCACCGAGGGAATATCGGCATCAGTTGAGCCCGGCTTCTTGAGGTAGCTGGCTAGCTGGCAAAGCAGCTCCTCCTGCTCATCGTTGGGCACATGGCGGGTGCGGGTGCGCTCCTCATCGAGGTCCTGCTCGCGCTTAGTCCGACGCGAGTAGTTGCTGTTTTCGACATCGATGTAAAGCTCATAAGGGCATTCCGGGGTTTCAAACGTAATTCGTGACGGGCCCGGCGGCACGGCCGCCACCGAGCGCGGGCCGAGATCGATGCGGGAGAAACCCTTAACCCCGCGCAGCTCGATGCGCAGCGGAATGTGGCTGCCTACGTTGCAGATCATCCAGCCTTGACCGCCGTACCACAGTTGGAAAAGCTGACGGTGCAGGGTGAGATCCCCCTCGCCGATCCGGAAGTCACCAGCGCGGCCGACGACTACTTCCTCGCCTGGTGCCATGACCAGTACGCCGCCGATCAGGTCATCGATGCGCAGCCTGGGCCCCCGGGGCGCGTCGTGCGATGGGAGTGGCTGTTGCTGGCTCATGGACACCTCCGTAGGCGGCTGGACAATTCGCGCACATCGCCGTTCGGCTCGGCGATATGCCTCAACAATGCCCTACAGTGTAGCGACTCTCACCACAGTACTGCGGGGACAAGCCGCTTGCCCCAGCTTGTTGGGGACTAGGACACGATGGCCCATGTCACCACGAAAATGAGGATGATGACAACAACGGTGACTGTGATGATCAGAGCGTTCTGATTATCCTTTGTGGCTGGTTTGGCAGCTCTAGGCTCTGCCGCGGCACGCTTGTGAACGGTAGCCCCCGGTACCGCAGGAGTCACCGGCGTGGAGGGAGATACCGTCCCGGGTGAGGCGACAGGGTTAGCGGGAGCTACAAAACCGGTCGGCATAGCCTGCTCGACAGACCCAAAGGAACCGGCAGGTCGCGGCCAGTATTGCGTCGGCTGCCCAGGGGTTTTTGCCTGCCGTGGCTGCGCGGGTTCCGTCGCCTGGTTGGTGGTGGGCTGGGAACGGGAGACGTCGTCAAGCGCGGCAATGAAATCCCGGGCGCGCGCATAGCGTTGCATGGGCACGCTATCCAGCGCCTTGTTCAGGACAGTCTGCACCTGAGTCACCACCCGTGCGGTGTCCTTCGCCAGGAACGTCGTGAAAGCATCACTAGACAAGTCCGGGATGCGCCGCTGCCCTTCCCACTCACTGCGCGGCATCGTGTCCTTAAGGTGATGCAGCGTGAGCATCTCGAATGCAATAAGCGCTAGCGAGTAGTCATCCGCGCGCGCCGACATATCGTCATCGCCATAGGCATGACCATTATTTTCCGGGGCCAGGTACTTTTCAGTGCCCACGATGTGGCCAACCTTCGTCAGACGGGATTGCCCCTCTTCGATGCTGATCCCGAAATCGCTGAGCACGGCAGGCGGCAGGCTGCCCGGGGTCTTGCGCAACAGGATATTTGCGGGCTTGATATCGCGGTGTACCCACCCGGGATGTAGCTCGTGGTGCATGTAGTCCAGCGCCGAAGCAATCGGCGTGAGGTAGTAGACCACCTCAGCCACGCTAAACCCCCGGCCTTCCTGCGCGCGTTCCCGGATGGCGTGCGCCAGGGTTCCGCCGTCGATGAACGCCATCATCATGACGTCGTCACCGCGCGGCGTGGACTCCTTGGAATAGAACTGGACCACTCCCGGGTGACTGCCAATCTTGGTCAGCGCCTTCATTTCGTTGTTGAAGCGGGCGCGGGAGGCTTCATCGCGGACATCATCCAGCAGCACCTTGACGGCAAGCTCACGAGAAAGATCCGGATCGGTGGCATGGAAGACCTGCCCCATGCCGCCTTCACCCAGCAGGTACACGTTGGTGTACCGCTTCTGCTGGGTCAGCCATTGCACGAAGTAGGAATTAGTCACCGCCCCATTGCACCATATGCACAACCAAGCATGAGGGTGCCATGTCCCATCGCCCCCAAATGGAGGGGACTTCACCGTGGTTCAGTCAGGCATGCGGGAGCCAGTTATGCTACCTGTTGTTCTCTATAGTTTTCCAAGGACCCTATGACCACCCCAGGATTTGGCACTAACCCCTACGAGCACACGAGCCCTGTGCACGGCGGGCCTCAGCAGACCCAGCCCGACCAGCGCAACCTCGTTCCGATCATCTGCGCGATCGCCATCCTTATCGCACTCCTGATTTCCGGTGCCGTGATCTGGAATCACGTCCGCTCCACCGGCCAGGAAACCCCCAGTACCGCCGAATCCTCGGAGCAAGCGCAATCCTCCGCGGAAGAAACCGCACCAGAAGACGACGAAGAAGAGGACACGGAAGGCGCGCCGAGCGAGGAAGCACCAGAGACCTCAGCCAGCCCTGGAGCTGCTGACGTCCCAGAGGGCCTAACCGCGGCCGGCTGGTCCGACTACCCGGAGGCGCGTTGCCAGCAGGGCGAGGACATGGTCTTCGCCGCCGCAGGTTCCGATCCGGTTTCGCACATCGTTATCTGCGAAAAGCAGGACTCGCTCTTCTACCGCGGCGTGTGGTCTAACGGTGCCGCTTTCGGACCGGCCCGGGGTGAGGGCAGCTCCTATACCGCCTCCATCCTCGACCCCACCAGCGGCGAGGACACCGGTTCCGTACTCACCATCCGCGGCACGGACTATGACATCGATGGCGAGGCCGGGACCTTCGAGGATTACTGGCCGCGCTAGGGGTCCTTAGACCGCGCCTTGCTGACAGCCTGCATCGGGCCATTCCACCTCGGCGGCGGCGAGCTGCTTGACTAGGCGCGTGAGCATCTGCTGGGCTTCTCCGTAGTCCCCGGATTCGGCCTTGGCATAGATGGCCACCGCCACCGTGTGCCCGCCCAGTGAGACAAGCCCCATCTGGCGGGCTTCATAGGCCCCGTCCTCGGCTGGGCCCCAGCCGCCCTTCATGACTGATCCTTCGAGGGTGCCCAGCCCATACTGCTGTGCGGGATCGGGCTGTCCCATGGCTGCCAGAACGGGGTCAGTGCCCTGCTGGCATCCCAGGTCGGCGACAAACTCTGCTTGCTCGGCTACCGGCCACTGCGTTTGGCCAAATGCACTAAAGCCGGGGCGCGGCGGCGTGGCGAGGACAGTAGCCGTGCCAATGATCTCCTGGGTTGCCTGCGCGGCGTGCTCTCCCCCACCCAGTGCTTCCCAGAGGGAATCGGCCGCGGCATTATCGGAAAAGGTAATCGCCCGCGACACGGTCTCCGGATCGGCCACGCCGGCGCGCTCGGCGGCAATGGCCAGCGGCACCTTCGCCGTGGACCATGCGGACTGCGGGTCTGTGATGCCTGCTGCGGCGACGGTATCTGCGCCGGCCACCGCGATTCCGGTCCCCGGGTTGTCGGCCGCGATGGCTTCGAGGGCTTCGTGGATGTCGGAGGCCTCAATCACGGGTGGCTCCTTTTCGGGGGTGGACTCAGGCAGGGTGGGCTGGGGGCTGCTCGCTGCCGTGGGTTGCTCCGGCGCGGAGACATCGCCGATGGTGCAGGCGCTTAGCGACGCCACCGCAATCCCCGCGATCACCACTCGTGCTGCTGCTTGTTTCATCGTTGACCGCCTGCGTATTAGAGGATGTACACAACCGCATTGTTGCCACCTTTGCAGGTGACAAATTCACCGTTATCGGAGCAATCCATTGTGTAGTTCTGCTTGGTGGTTGGGCTGTAGGCCTCAATCGTGGCGTCATACTCATGGGTATCCACCCAGTGCTTGACGTACTCGTCCCGCACAGCGTTGGCGAATGGCTCCGACGTCACCTCAGTGCCGCGGTAGACGCTGTTGAAATTGCCGCCGGGCTCATTATTCCGCGCGGCGTCGTTCGCCGGAATCGCCCCCGCAGGCAAGTCGGGGTGCTCCGGGCGTTTCTGCGAGGCGGAGCTCGTCGTAGTTTCCTCCGTGGTCTTTTCCGCCTCATCCGCCGCAGAAACCGTCTCTTGGGTGTCGTCGTTGTCCTCGGTGAGCTGCGCCGCGGTGGTCAGGGGCGCATCAGCCTGAGTTCCCGTGCCGCTATTTTTGAAAAAGATAAGGTAGGCCAGCGCGGCGATGACGAGCAGCACCGCCAGGATCAGCACGGCGATGAGCACATACTTTCCGCCGTTGCCGGAACCACGGTGTGCCGGCGCGCTCTCCGAATAAGCAGTGGAATAAGCAAACGGCTGTTGTTCGTACTGGCCGCCGCCCTGCGCTGCTGACTGGGGCGGGAATTGCTGGGTGGGAAACTGCTGCTGGGCGTAGTTGCCTTGCGCTCCGGATTGGGCGAAGGGGTTGGAGTAGTTGCGCTCACCTTCCTGCGGGAAGGCCCGAGGGTGCACGGGGCGTTCCTGGGTGGGCGGGGCCTCAAAATCCACAGTGTCCGGGTGAGTTTCCTTGCGGGAAGGCTGTGGCTGGCCACCATTTCCTTGCGGGTGCTGGGAGCCGAATCCGTGGTTGCGATCTGAATCAGTCACCGGGGCCTCCGTAGATCTAGACATGTCAAGTGCGCCCTGTGGGCACGTTTCTATCTTTACTATCTTTACACAGCCGCACTGGTGACGGTGGCGTTCGAACGTGGCGGGGAGTACTCCCACGGGAGTGTCCCTCACACCACACAGACGGTGTCACAGAGTTTAGATTGTTAGAGGTACCTCTTATACTCCACCTTCCTGCGCACGGAAAGGCTGTTATTCTCCCGCCATGACTTTTCCTACCGGCCCTTCGGGCACGCCGCCGCATAACTCCGGCCCTTCCGGCTTCGGTTCCCCCGGGTTTGGCCGCCCCGGCGGTTCTCCCGTTCCACCCGGCCAGCCACAGGCTCGCCCGGGTGGCTTTGGCAACACACCGCCGTTTGGTGGGCAGCCCACTGGCACCCCGGCGCAGCCTTCCTTCGGTGGTGGCGCGCCCACGCCACCGCCCCAACCCCAGCCGCCCCAGTACTCCGCGCCTGCTCCTCAGAAGGGCAAGGGACGATTCAGCGGCGCTATTGCGGCGCTGATCTCCCTATTCATCGTGCTGGCCGTGGTCCTCGGGGTGGGCGCGTGGTTTATCTGGGGCCGCGAGTCCACCGACGCTTCGCAGGCCGGTGGCTCCCCTGAGCCGACGACGACCGCCTCGCTCGCGGGAGCTCCAATCACCACGGCCGGGCGTATCGATACCGACTTGGAAGCAGGCGGCGTAGTCATTGCCCGCACGTTCTTCCCGGATTCCTATGTCTCGCAGTCCGGTAGCACCAACATCGCTGACGTGCAGCTGAGCGAAGGACACAGCCAACTTATCGCTGTCTTTGGATTTAGCGATGACCGCGCAAATACGAACGTTGCCAGTGCCACCGTTACCGTCAACGGCGCTGACGGTGCTGAGCTGGCCTCCTTCGAGGTTCCAGCAGAGGAAGCTCTCGAAATGCCCATCAACATCGCAGATCACCAGGATCTGCGCTTTACTTTTACGTATAAGGACGCCAGCGGCAATCCCGCGGACAACACTGGCTTCGCGGTGGCTTCGCTCCACGCGCAGTAGCGCGCACCGCCGGGTCATCACGCCGTGGCGCCGAAGCTGCCCTTGTTGCCAAAGTTATTGCCTCTGACCGCGTGGCGGCGCATAACTTCGTCGTTTAGGGCAGTTGTTGTCCTCGAGGGAAAAGCTTCCGTGCATGCGAAAGCCGCCTCCCCTTCCCGCGCAGTGGTGCGCAGGAATGAAGGAAGCGGCTGTGTGCTGCCCATGGCAGCGCCTTTGCCAGGCTTAGTGGAAGAAGTGGCGAGTGCCGGTGAAGTACATGGTCACGCCAGCCTTCTTGGCGGCCTCGATGACCTCTTCATCGCGGATGGAGCCGCCCGGCTGAACCACGGCCTTGACGCCGGCGTCGAGGAGAACCTCCAGGCCATCGGCAAACGGGAAGAAAGCATCGGAAGCAGCGAAGGAGCCCTCGGTGCGGTTGGCACCGTCGGCCAGCGTGTTAGCACGCTCCACCGCGAGCTTGGCGGAATCGACGCGGTTGACCTGGCCCATGCCCACGCCCACGGTGGCGTTGTCCTTGGCCAGCAAGATGGCGTTGGACTTCACCGCACGAACGGCGCGCCAAGCGAACTCCAGCTGCGCCAGGTCGGACTCATTCAGAGCCTCACCAGCAGCCAGGGTCCAGTTGGCCGGGTTATCGCCCTCTGCCTGGTAGGTATCCGGCTCCTGGGTGAGCATGCCGCCGGAGATGAACTTAACTTCCTCCTTGGGCGCTTCATGCTCTGCCTGCAGCACGCGCAGGTTCTTCTTGGCCTTGAGGACCTCGATGGCGCCTTCCTCGTAGGACGGAGCCACAATAACCTCGGTGAAAATCTCCTTGACCTGCTCGGCCATCTCCACGGTGACCTCACGGTTCACAGCAATAACGCCGCCGAAAGCGGACATCGGGTCGCAGGCGTGAGCCGCGCGGTGAGCAGCCGCGATGGACTCCTCAGACACCGCGATGCCGCACGGGTTGGCGTGCTTGATGATGGCCACGCACGGGCGCTCGTGATCCCAGGCGGCGCGCCAGGCGGCGTCCGCATCCTGGTAGTTGTTGTAGCTCATCTCCTTGCCGTTGAACTGCTTCGCGTTGGCCAAACCAGTGGTACCGATGCGGGTCACGGTCGCGGACTGGTGAGAGTTCTCGCCGTAGCGCAGCGGGGTGGTCTCCTCGCCCTCGCTGAGCTGATCGACGAACCATGCGGACACCGCGGCGTCATAATCAGCGGTGTGCAGGAAGGCATCGCGGGCCAGACCGCGGCGCTGCTCCAAGGTAAAGCCGCCATTGGCCACAGCGTCAGCCACCTCGCCGTAGCGAGCCGGATCCACGACCACAGCAACAGACGGGTGGTTCTTGGCAGCCGCGCGCACCATGGACGGGCCACCGATATCGATCTGCTCCACGCAGCCATCAAAGTCCGCGCCGGAAGCCACCGTCTCACGGAAGGGGTACAGGTTCACCACGACGAGCTGGAACGGATCCACCTCCAGCTCCTCCAGCTGCTTCAGGTGGTCCTCCTTGCGGGTATCCGCCAGGATCCCCGCATGCACGCGCGGGTGCAAGGTCTTGACTCGACCCTCGAGGCACTCCGGGAAGCCGGTGAGCTTCTCGACGGGCGTGACCTCAATGCCCAAGTCCGCGATCTTCTTCGCGGTGGAACCGGTGGAAACGATCTCCACGCCGGCCTTATCCAGGGACCGGGCAAGGTCCTCCAAACCGGTCTTGTCGTACACGCTGATGAGTGCGCGCTTGATGTTCTTACGATCTTCGCTCATGGTACGGGGACTTAAGCCTTCCTTGCGGTAATGAGAGGTAGTTAGAGCTGAATACTGAGTTCCTCGCCCTTCACGCGCGTGGCGCGAAGGACGGCAACGATGAGTTCTCTTTCGACCACTTTGATGCGCTCGTGCAAGCTGGCCTCATCATCCCCCGGCAAGACCCGCACGGGCTCTTGGGCAATGATGGCGCCGGTATCGACGCCGGCATCTACGAAGTGGACGGTCGAGCCTGTGACCTTGGCGCCGTAGGCCAGCGCATCGCGCACGCCGTGCGCGCCTTTGAAGGCGGGCAAGAGCGCGGGGTGGGTATTGATGGTGCGACCTTCGAAGCGATCCAGAAAATCCTTCCCCAGGATCTTCATAAAACCTGCAGAAACAACAACGTCTGGTTGCGCAGAATCCACTGCGGCAACCAGACGCTTATTCCATTCGGTGCGGTCAGCACCCATCTCTACGACCTCGGTGGCGATTCCCGCCGCCTGCGCGCGCTCGATGCCTTGGCAGGGCACGTCCGCGACGACCTTCACGACGCCATAGCGCTCATCCTGGCCATCGAGGATGGCTTGGAGCAAGGAGCCGGTTCCAGAAACAAGAACCACGACGTTAAGGCGGGCAGAAGCAGCGGGCTGGTGCGGTGTAGTCACGCGCTACAGCCTAGCCGCTGCCGCCCTGAACCGGGGAATTTTACTCCTTAGAGGGGGCCTCGTCCTCTTCCTCAGACACGTCTTCTTCCTCTGGTTCTGTCTCCTCGATTGCCTCCTCGACTGGCTGCTCGTCGTCCCCCTCGGTCTCGTCCGATTCGACGACTTCTGCGTCAATCACCTCAGCATCCGCATCGCTGCCGACCTCAGGCTCGGCTTCAGGCTCGGCCTCGGCCTCCAACTCGCTGTCCTCGTCCACGTCATCCTCGGCTTCAGTCTCGGCCTCGGTCGTGGGCTCTGCGGCAACGGCTGCGTCGGGGGCGTCGTCAAGCAAGGCAGAAACCGGCACAGCGTTCGCCGCGTTGACGGGTGTGTGCACGGCCTCCTCAGTCTCTGTGGGCGCTTCAGGAGCAGCCTCCGGGGCAGCCGCGCGGCGCGCACGCCACGACGTCACTGCCTGTGCCGTTGCGAATGCACATCCCACGACTAGGCACCACAGACAGCTCAGACCCACTGCGGTCCATACCTCGGGACCGGTGTAGCCGTATACGCCCAGCGCGCCGGACACGCCGTACACAGCCACGAGTGCGGCTACCGCGGCGGTGACGGTGGCCACGAGCGCAACCTGGAAGGAGACCAGGGCGCGGCGACGGTAAAACGCCACCACCGCCGCAACGGCGGGAACAATCAGCAAGACCGCAGCCCAGGAACTAATCGACGGCGGAACGGCGGCAGCCAACGGCAGCGGTGGAAGCGGAACCACGTGGCCGCTAAAGAGGCTCACGCTGGTGCCTTCACCGATGTGTAGCTCCGAACCGCTCAGCACCGCTCCCGCAGCAACGGCAGCGTTCGGGAGGTAGAGAACGCTCAGCAGGAAAAGACCGGCGGTTCCCAATGCATTAAGGACTGGATACTCGGCGAGCATCTCTGATTGACGCGTCCAACCGACTCCCCACAAGACCACCGCGAGAATGAAACCAGCAGCAAAAAGGTATCCGAGGTAGCTCAAGCCTATCTGGGCGGCATCGACGAACACGCGGGGGACCCCGCTGCGCTTGGCCAGGGCCTTCCACAGGCGTGGGCCCATTCCACCAATGAGGGCGACCGCATGCAATAACAACATACGGGGAAGCACACGGTACAGCTCCGGAGGGGAAACATCGTAGACCTTGCCAGCGTCCCACAGCATCAGCCATGCGATGACAGTAAGGGCTAAGGGAACCAGCAACACGCACACGCTCAAAACGATGAGGTCGTTAATGCTCGCCTTATCCTTAACCGCCGCCCGCACGCGCCGCCCCACCAGCCAGGCTAGGAGCAGCGCAGGCAGAACCGGGATAAAGCCCACGTCAATACCGCCCGCGCGAATAGGCGCAAGGTTAAAGACCATCCATGCTTCCCCGACGATGGTGGGCAGCCATGCCGACGGGGAACTTGTCAGAAGCAGTGCCGCGATAGCGACCACGAGAATGCCCAGCACGACGACGAGGTTCGGAACGCCAACGACGATGAGCATGCGGCGGATACGCCCGCGGAGCGTGGTCGGGGCCTGCGCGCGGCGGGCGCGAGCCTTGTCGGACTCGACCCCTTTGATGCGCTGCGCTGGATCTCGACGATCTCTGCGGTGCCCGCGCTCAGAGTGCTCAGCACTATCACCGCGCCCACGCACGTGCGCGCGTGGACGAGCTGACGACCTGGACTGGGGACTCGTGTTCTTATTCATCGGCGTCCACTTTGCCACGGCCCCCTCCCCCACCGGGGGTGGCGCGGCGAGGTAAGCGCTAAATGGTGCGGGACACCCCCGAAGGAAAACTTCACGAGTGCGCACTACTCATGCCGACCACGGAAAGCCCCGGCGACTCCACGGAGATTGATTCACTTCATTCACAGGAATCAGCTGTCGTTTCATTATGTGCGGCTCTTCCCAGATATCCAGAAGAAAAACCGCAATCTGGCTTGCTCTGCATTCGCCGAGACGCTACTGTTACATCTCGTTGGTAACAGGAAGGTCACAATCGGATAACCACCCAGATTGAAACGTAACGTTTGCTCTGGGCGGGCGATAGTGAATTGAGGACGGAAGAAGAGTTCATGCGAAGCAAGACTCAGCGAAGCGTAGGACGCCACCGCAAAATCACCACCGCACAGACCGCGAAGGGACGTCTGGCAGTGATGACTGTTGCGGCAGGCGCTGTATCCACCGCAGGCGTTGGCGGCGCAGCAGCAGGTACTATCCAATCCGCTGGCGCCGGGGAAACCAAGGCACAGTCCGTCGACTACACCCTGCAGGCAGATACCGATCCGCTGAAGAACGCGCAGGCTGCCGTCGAAGACGCAGCCCCGCAGATCCTCGCCATCGCCGAGTCCAAGCCGGTCGCCGACTTGGCTACGCAGCTCGACAAGGCCATCCAGGCCGCCGATGCCCGCGCCGCCGCTGATGAAGCTAACCGCGCGCCGACCATCGCCCGCCCCGCAGAGGGCACTTTCACCTCCGGCTTCGGCCCCCGCTGGGGCTCCTTCCACTCCGGCATTGACATCGCAAATGCCGTGGGCACCCCCATCCTCGCCGTTATGGGCGGCACCGTCATCGACTCCGGCCCGGCATCCGGCTATGGCCAGTGGATCCGCATCAAGCACGATGACGGCTCCATGAGCGTCTACGGCCACATGCAGACTCTCGACGTCGCCGTGGGCGAGCGCGTCCACGCTGGCCAGAAGATCGCCGGCATGGGCTCCCTGGGCTTTTCCACCGGTTCTCACCTGCACTTCGAAATTCACCCCACCGGCGAGGGCGCCGTGGACCCGATTCCGTGGCTCGCAGAGCGCGGCATCAACATCAGCTAAGCCACGCTTTTAAAGCCTTCCTCCAGCGCTAAGGCGGTATAGGGCACTGTTGCCCTATACCGCCTTGTGCATTCCCCCACCTTCCACCCCCGCCTGCCCCAACCGTTGACCGGACAGAAAGTTACCCAGTAACTTACTGGGTATGTACCGAAAGATTTCCTCCCTTGCCCTCCGCCAAGGAGGTGACCATGTCCGTCAAACATTCCGTGCTTGCGCTGCTGAGTGAAGAGCCCGCTACTGCCAGCCACATCAAAAACCGCTTTGCCGAGACCTTCGACAACCTCTGGCCGCTCAACATGGGCCAAGTCGCCCAAACTTTGAGCCGCTTGGAGTGCGATGGTCTCATCGCCACCGACGGTGAGCTCACCGGCCCGACCGGGCGGCGCTCCACTAGCTACGCCATCACCCCCGCTGGCCGCGAGGAACTCTCACAGTGGTGGATGTCCACCTTGCACAACGACGCCATCGAGCGCGATGAGCTCGTGCTCAAAGTATCGCTTGCTGCACGACGCTCCGACGTCGACGTCATTGCCGTCCTCGACGCCCAACGCTTCGCCACCGTCCGCCAACTGCGCGAGCTCAACCGTCAGGCCTCTGAGTTGCCTGCGGAACGCAGCGCCCAGCGTTTGGCCGTCGAGCGCCAAATCTTCGACCTGGAATCTCTCTCACGCTGGCTCGACCGCGTGGAATCCCTAACCAACCCAACCACCACCGAGGAGGACCCGCGATGACCCCCAACTCCGCGCCCACGACCCAGCACATGCCGTTTCCTCTCGAGCTCGAAAACATTACCTGCGTCTTCGGCAGCGGTGCCCGCCAGGTAACTGCCTTGGATTCCGTGAACTTGCAGCTGCAGCCGGGCGAACTGGTAGCCGTCATGGGCCCTTCTGGTTCCGGCAAGTCCACCTTGCTCAACGTCGCGGGCTTGCTGCAGCCGCCAACATCAGGGCGCGTGCTTCTCGACGGCGCCGACGCCTCCCAGCTCTCCAAAGCTAAAGCGGCCATCGCCCGCCGCCGCCACTTGGGACTGGTGTTTCAGCACTTCAACTTGGTCTCCTCCCTCACCGTGGGCGAGAACGTGTCCCTGCCCCTCGAACTGGACGGACTTTCGCCTGCGCAGTGCCGCGAGGCCGCAGAGGAAGCTCTCAGTGAGGTCGGTCTCGACGGCACCATCGACCGCTTCCCGGAGGAAATCTCCGGCGGCCAAGCCCAGCGCGTGGCCATTGCCCGAGCGCTCATTGGGCCACGCAAGGTGCTGCTTGCGGATGAGCCCACCGGCGCCCTCGACACCTCGACGGGCGAAGAGATCATGAAGGTCCTGCGCGCGCGTATCGACGCCGGCGCCTCCGGCATTTTGGTTACCCACGAGCCGCGTTTCGCGGGCTGGGCCGACCGTGTCGTCATGGTTCGCGACGGGCGTTTGACCGGCGAGGAGGTGCGTTAGTATGTCCGGCATTAATGCCGCCACCCGCCCGACGAGGCGCGACCTGTGGCGCCACCCGTGGCGCACGCTAGCCGCCGTTTTGCTCATCGCGCTGCCAGTGGCACTCGTGATTGGAATGGCGCTCTTTGATAATTCCTCCGGTCGGCTCTCCGCGGCCTTGAGCTCACCCGAGCGGCAGATCAGCGCCGAGCGCTCGGACATTAGCAACGAAGACGTACCACGCTTGGCTGCCGAGGTGCTTCCTGAGGGCCTCAGTGTCAGCCCGGTCGCCACTTTTTCTAGCACGTCACTAATCCATAATGGGAAGTCAACCAACTCCTGGGTAGATCAGTTCGACGCAGAGAATCCGCCGGAGCCAGCACAGGAGGCCGTCGACAAGTTCAATCTTGGCCCCAACCAGGCAGTTCTATCGCGTTCGACCGCGCGCAAGATCGACGCCTCCGTGGGGGACGTTATCACCGTGCGCACCAACGCCCTCAGCGGTGACCACCAAGCCACAGTTGCGGCCATTGCTCCCGAAAACTATGATTTTGTCACCTCCCCCACCCTCAATGAGGCCCTCAGCGACCCTTCTTTTACAACACGCACCACCTGGGCCATCGTGGGTGATACACCGCTGACCGAGGAGGATGCCGACCGCGCCCGTGAAGCTGGGCTGGAAATCTGGGCAGCGGAGCTGCGAGATACGGACCGCCCCGATTCTGAGCCGGATTCCTTTGGCGGAATCCTGAGCAGTATTCTTTTCGTGCTCTTCTTCTTTGGCCTCTACGCCATCGCCGGATTGCTCATCCTTTTCCTTCTCACGCCCGTCTTCACACTGGCTACCGGACGCAATACACGCCTGTACGCGCTGATGTCGAGCCAGGGCGCACTACCGCGCCACATCATGTTCGCGGTGATGGCTTATGGCCTACTGATGGGGCTTATCGGCGCCACCATCGGCGTGGTTGTTGGCCTGGCAGCTTCGTGGGCGTGGTGGGCAGCCCGCTACCCGGACTTTGCCGCACGCCCGCCCTTCCTAGCTATTGGCCTCGCATGGCTCGTGGCGGTGGCAGGCTGTGTCATTGTCTCCATCGTTCCCGCGTGGTTGGCGCAACGTGGTGCCCTCTCCACTGCAATCCAGGGAGCTGCTCCCGACCGCCTCTTGCGCTTCCGGCGGTGGATGGCCATCGGCCCTGCATTCCTGCTTCTGCTCGTGTTATTCAGCTTCACCCCCTGGGGACAGTACATCCCCACGGTGCTGGCTCTCTTCGGAGTCATCGCGGTTGCCGCGTCTGCCCCGGCCTTGGTCTTCTTGTGCTCCCTGCTGTCGCGCCGCGGCCCCCTCGCGTTGCGTCTGGCTGGACGCGGCCTGACCCGGCGCAGCATGCATGCCTTGCCGACGTCCATCGCTCTCGTTTCAGTTGCCTTCGTAGCCTCCCTGTTTGGTGTGGGCATCATGACGGATAGCGCAAAGACCACCGCCGAAGAAAAGCTCGTCATGCCGCCTACTTCTGCGCTGATTGAGGAGGCGACGTTTGAGCAACCAACGCAGGTGTCCACGCCGGAAGAACGCGCAGCGGTAGAGGCCATCCTGGAGACCACCACTGCCCGTACCTACCCCTTCTACACTTTCCCCTCGTGGACGACGTCCTACAGCCTTCCAGAGGATGGCACTTTTTACGAGCTCACCACCGAGTTTGATTACCAGTGCGAGCAGGTCGATCTCAGCAAGCCGGTTGAGAGGGCAGTGTTCGTGGATAATCAGGGGCGGCGCACCGATGAGTCCGAAGAGGCTCGCCAGGAGTGCGCCCACGAGTTGATGACATCGTTCCCCTATAACCCGCTGATCTATCAAAGCAGGATGGTTCAAACGGATTCTTCCCAGCTCAATCTGTGGCAGTTCGACTCAGAAGAAGATCGACGCGCAGCGGCACAAACGCTGGATGCTGGCGGCATCGTGCTTCCCCACAGCAGCCACGTCGGCGATAAGACTCATGGCACGGTGACCGTAAAATCCTATAACCGCATTGACAGCCAAGAACCGAGCGGGGCACAGGACGCGGATCTGCCGGTTGTGGAGGCACTACCCACCGCGGCCCGCGACGTGGTCTTGATTAGCCAGCAGGCAGCAGAAAAGCTGAACATGGAGCCCTTCTACGTGGGCCAAGCCCTCGCGTTCGACGAGCCACCGAGCGAGTCAGAGCGTGAGGAGCTACAAGACCTGACAGCGAGCGCCTCGCAATCGCAATACTCGCTAAGCTTCGCCGTCTCTACTCCCGAGAGCTTCCGCTACTACCTGGGCCTCGGAATGGGGTTCGTCTGCCTTATCGTGCTCGCGCTCATCATTGCCAACGCAGCGAGCAGCATGCGCCAGGAAAGCACCGTGCTGCAATCCATCGGCGCCCACCCCTCGCTGATGTCCAAGGTGGCAGCATGGCAGACGTGGATGCTGTCTACCGTAAGCATGCTCTTTGGTGTGGTTGCCGGGCATCTCGGCACGTACTTCTTTGCCGATAGCTCAGGATACGTTTTCTCGACGCCGCTCCATGGCTTGCGCCCGCAGGACTACTTCACCCCGGATTGGTGGCAATTCCTCGCTGTGCTCGTCGTGCCGCTGTTGGCTGCCGCCCTCGCGGCTGCGATCAACCGCAGCGACAAGACGGCCCCACTCACCGCGCGGGATCGCAGCGAATCACGTTCCCTAACTTAAAAGCGCTGACCAAGTAGCAGCGCCCACAACCCCAGCGCTCTCGGCTGAAAGATTGGCCGGGAGCGCTGCACTTTTTACCCCCCAAATCTCACCCCCATTCTTTAAACCTCTACTTTACCCCTGTAACAATTTTCACTTCTTTCACATGCGCAACACGCTGGGCTGTTCGATAGTTTTTCGAACAATTCCTGGATTTACCTGCATTTTTAAGCGTTGCGCAGGGCGGTCCCGCGGGATAGTTTGTATCTCGTTGCCACACAGCCTCAGCACTCGGTTGCAACCGCACCGGCGTGTCGCGGGCTGCAAGGCGCACTGCGGCTGATACGGCCGCTCCCCTATTGCTCACAGGCTTCCGCCGCACACCCAGCGGGCCACAGCAGGACTTAAGGACGTGAAGTTATGAAGCGCACGCTCAGCGCACTCGCCGCCGTGGCGGTTAGCACCGCCACCGTGACGACCCCAGCGTTCGCCGCCGAACCGGCAGCAAGCGTGGACGTCTCCGACGGGTCCTCCAAGGACCCGTCCGCTGCCGACGTCGAAGTCAAGGAAGAATCCAAGGCCGACCTCTTCAAAGCCGTCTCGGGGCTGCTCATTTCGACAGCCGGTGCCCTCAACGGGGCATCCGTCCCAGAGGTCAACACCACGCAGGACGGCTTCGAGATCGTCCTCGATCCCTCCAGCATTCCTGGTCTCGCCGAGGCCTTCGCCCCGCAGGGCGATCACTCCGGCCTCACCCCTACTCGCGGCCAGGACGCGGACGGTAACACCGTGGTCTTTCCGACCTCCGGAACTTTCACCTCTGGCTTCGGCCCGCGGTGGGGTTCCTTCCACAACGGCATCGATGTGGCAAACCCCATTGGCACCCCCATCTACGCTGTCATGGACGGCGAGGTCATTTCCTCCGGCGCTGCCCAGGGCTTTGGCAACTGGATCCGCATCCAGCACGACGATGGCACCATCACCGTCTACGGCCACATGCCCAGCGACCAACTGCTGGTCGACGTCGGCGACCGCGTCGAGGCCGGCGACCAAATCTCCGTCATCGGCAACGAGGGCCACTCCACCGGCCCGCACCTGCACTTCGAGGTTCACCCGGGCGGCGGCGCGGCCGTCGATCCGGTGGACTGGTTCAGCGAGCGCGGCATCCTCATCTAAAGCATCAGAGCTTTTCCATCGGCACTCCGCCGATGAGCATGAGGCGAACCTTGCCCGCTGAACCGAAGTCCACGGTGACCGTCGCCCGCGCGCCGGTCCCGGAGGCCTCGATGACCGTGCCCAGCCCGTATTTCGCGTGGTTGACGCGGTCCCCCACAACTAAATTGAGATGGTTATTCTTCGGCATCGACGTTGCCGAGGCCGGCTTGCGCGAGCGCTGCGAAGGGGAAGACGCAGCGCTCCGCGAGCCATAGCCGCCTCCACGGAAGAACCCGCTATCCGAGCCAAAGGTTCGCCCGTATTGGTAGGAATCATCTCCGCCCCACGCGCCAGACAGCGAGCTGTCTGGTTCTTCACGGCGCCAGTCGATGAGGTCCTCTGGGACTTCGGCGAGGAAGCGACTGGCCGGGTTCGTCACCGGGTTGCCCCAGGACGAACGAAGAATCGCGCGCGTGAGGTAGAGCTGTTCCCTAGCACGCGTGATACCCACGTAGGCAAGGCGGCGTTCTTCGCTCAGCTCCTTCGGGTCACCCAGGGAGCGCATGTGCGGGAACTGTCCGTCCTCCCAGCCGGTGAGGAAGACGACGGGGAATTCAAGGCCCTTCGCAGTGTGCAGCGTCATCAGCGTGACCACTCCGGATTCGTGGTCCGGAATCTGGTCCGCATCCGCCACGAGCGAGACCTTCTCAAGGAACGCCTGAAGCGAGCCCGGCGCGGCTTCACCTTCTGCTAGCTCGGGTGCTTCTTCTGCATCCGCACCCATGAATGCCATCTCATTGGCCGCCTCAGAGCTGAACTCGCGGGCCACCGAGACCAACTCGTTGAGGTTATCCAGGCGCGCACCATCCTGCGGATCGTTGGAGTTCTCGAGCTCCGCGCGGTAGCCGGTGGCGTCAAGAAGCGCGTTGAGCAACTCCCCCAAATCCGGCTGGCCCGTCACCTCATTGACCATGCCCGGAATCTGCGCTCGTACGCCTTCCATCATCTCGTTGAATTTGGTTACGGCATTCACTGCCCGCGTGCCGAGTCCGGCTACCTTGCCCTCCGCCGCATCACGGAGAGCAGCACCAAAGCTCACGCCAAGGTTCTCCGCATGCAGGGCGATCTGCGCCTGCGCTTTATCACCAATAGCGCGCTTAGGCACGTTGATAATGCGGCGCAAGCTCACCGTGTCATCCGGATTATCCATGATGCGCAGGTAGGCCACCATGTCCCGGATCTCGCGGCGCTCATAGAAGCGCGTGCCACCGACCACCTTGTACGGGATGCCCGAGCGCACGAAAATATCCTCCAACGCGCGCGAGGCATTGTTGGTGCGGTACATCACCGCAATATCCGAATAAGCCGTGCCTTTATCCGCCAAGGAATCAATTTCCGAGGCGATATACCGTGCCTCATCGTGCTCATTATCCGCCACGTAGCCGACGATCTGTTCGCCCTGGCCGTGGGCGGTCCACAGGTTCTTCTCGCGGCGGCCCTCATTCTTCGCGATGACCGCGTTCGCCGCGTTCAGAATTGTCTGCGTCGACCGGTAGTTTTGCTCCAGCAAAATTGTGTGCGCCTGCGGGTAGTCCCGCTCGAACTCCTGGATATTCCTGATGGTGGCTCCGCGGAAGGCATAAATCGACTGATCCGAATCACCCACCACGCATAGTTCCGGAGCATCCGGCGACAGCTCGCCCCTGCCCACCAAAGCCGAGACCAATGCATACTGCGCGTGGTTGGTGTCCTGGTATTCGTCGATAAGCACGTGCTTAAAGCGGCGACGATAAAACTCCACCACCTGCGGGTGCTGATTAAAGATGCGCACTACTTCCCCGATGAGGTCATCGAAGTCCACCGCGTTCGCCGCGCGCAGGCGGCGCTGATATTCCTCGTACACGCTCGCCACGGTGAGCTCGAAAGGATTCTTCGTCCTCTCTGCCTCCGCGCGCGCCTGCTCCGGGGAGATGAGCTCGTTCTTGCGGTTGGAAATCTGATTAGCCAGAACACGCGCCGAATACTTCTTCAGATCCAGCTGCATGTCCTTCGCAATCATGGTGAGCAGCCGGCGGGCATCATCGCCGTCATAAATGGTGAAATTCGTGTTCAAGCCAGGCACCAGCTGGGCGTTATTGCGCAAGATGCGAACACAAATGGAGTGAAAAGTGGACACCCACATCCGCTCCGCTACGGGGCCGACAAGCTGGCCGACGCGCTCCTTCATCTCCGCGGCTGCCTTGTTGGTAAAGGTAATGGCGAGGATCTGCCAAGGTGCCACCCCGCGCTCCCGCATGAGGTACGCAATGCGGCGGGTCAACACGGCAGTCTTGCCCGAGCCCGCGCCGGCCACAATAAGCAGCGGCGAGCCCGAATGCGTCACGGCCTCTTCCTGCTGCGGATTTAAGCCCTCGAGCAACGGATCAGAGCCCTGACCGGAAGGGGCGTCGACGTTGCTCTCGGGCGCAGGAAACAGGCCGCCGGCGGAAGAATCGGAAGACGAACGGGGGACGAAAGGAGATTTGTTATTCATAATGCTCTCCAACCTACTAGCACCACCGGACATTGCCCCTCACCGCACTTCTGGTCGGCGTGAAAGCTGGTAATTCCCCTTTTCTCCCGGCATGGTGGCACAATCTGATGTCATGAGCTCTTCACATCCTGGCAACGCAGACTCTGGCTTGAGCCCTGAGCACCAAGACCCCAACGTCGTGGACAATGGGCTCGACATTCGCATGCCGTCGGGCACCGATGACCCGCTGAGTGATGCCGAGATTCAGCGCTACCGCGAAGAGATCAACCGCCTCGACCGCGTTATTCTCGACGCTATCAAGCGCCGCACCGACATTTCGCGCACCATTGGTAAGACGCGAATGAGCTCAGGCGGCACCCGTTTGGTGCATACCCGCGAAATCGCGATCCTCAATGAGTTCCGCGACGAGCTCGGGGAGGAAGGCCCCGCCATCGCCTCCGCCCTCCTGCGCTTAGGGCGCGGCAAGCTCGGCTGATCAAACGCCGCACGGACCAGTCCCCAGCACTCGCGCCCTTAAACATACGGTGGGTTAGGCTCGCGCCATGCGCTTTTCCTCTCGCCTGGCTGCGATTCTCGCCGCGGCCACCGCTGCGTCCGTGTTATCCGCCTGCAGCACCTCTTCTTCCGCTGAGACCACCATTTCCACCACGACGCTCGATCTTCCCGCCGTCAGCGACTCCGACCGCAGGCAGGGTTCCGCAGCATCCGGAACAACGCAAGGCTTCGAGGAGCCCCTCGACGGCGATGCGCTCTGGGATAACACCACCGAAATCCCTCAAGCGGAGCGACCGGAGCCCCGACGTAACCTGATAGCTCCTGAAGCTGCCGATTACTTCATGAGCCTGGGGGTGTTGACGCCGGGTGCGCCCATCTACAACGGCACAAACGGTGGCCGGTGCTCCACCGGTCATTTCGCTGGCGATGGGCAGCGCCTCTTTATCCTCACCGCCGGGCACTGCGGGGACACGGGCGACACCTTCTATTATGAGGATCAATCCGGCAGTACGGTAGAGATAGGCCAGATGGTAAAGAAGGCCCGCAACACCAACACCGATAGCATCAACTCGGCCGACATTGCACTGATCGAAGTGTCCAACCCAGCCGCCGAAGTATCTACCGCACCGGCCTTCAATGCGCCTTTGGCCGGTTGGATGAGCCTCGAGGATGTCACGCACAAGAAGCCCACGATGTGTTTTGCCGGTTCCGCGGGAGGCGCTGCCTGCGACGATTTCATTGACCGCTTCGAAAACCAAGGACTCTTCACCTTTGGCAGCGAGAGCGTACCCGGAGATAGCGGCGGTCCTGTCTACGCTTCCATCGACGGCAAACTGTACGCGGTAGGTGTCTTGTCCTTTGGCAACTACGATGATTACACCGGCCCCGAAACTGGTGCCATGGAGATCGGAAACACGATGGAGCAATTCAACCTGAAGCTCTACTCCTAGCTCAACGCAGTACGGTCTTCTGCCTCGGCAGCGAAGGGATTTCTGGACTACGGTGGACACAGTAAGTTTCATGTCTGCTACCTGCCAGAAAGGCTTTTGCAATGGACATCACCGCTCAGCCGCAGTGGGCCGCGCTCACCTCGCTTTTTGAAAGCAAGAAGGACCTCAACCTGCGTGAGCTTTTTGCTAACTCCGCTTCCCGCGCCGCAGACTATTCTTTCGACGCCGCGGGCCTGCACGTGGATCTGTCGAAGAACCTCATCGATGAGGAAGTAGTCACCGCACTGGTGGACCTCGCCCGGGCTGCCGACGTCGAGGGGCGCCGCGACGCAATGTTCGCCGGCGAGCACCTCAACAACACCGAGGATCGCGCCGTGTTGCACACCGCGCTGCGCCTGCCCGTGGAGAAGGACTTGAGCGTCGACGGCCAGGACGTCGCTGCCGACGTCCACGAGGTGCTGGGCCGCATGCGCGACTTCGCCACTGCGCTGCGCTCCGGCAAGTGGCTTGGCCACACCGGACACACCATCAAAAAGGTGGTCAACATCGGCATCGGCGGCTCCGACTTGGGCCCGGCCATGGCCGCGAAGGCCCTGCGCTCCTACGAAGTGGCGGGCATTAGCGCGGAGTTCGTCTCCAACGTCGACCCGGCGGATCTCGCCGCGACTCTCGACGGCCTCGACGCCGGCTCCACCCTCTTCATCGTGGCCTCCAAGACCTTCACCACCCAGGAAACCCTGGCCAACGCTCACGCCGCACGCCGCTGGCTGATTGAGCAGTTTGATGGTGACGAGTCGGCCGTCGCCAAGCACTTCGTTGCGGTGTCCACCAACGCGGAGAAGGTCGCGGAGTTCGGCATCGACACCCAGAACATGTTTGGCTTCTGGAACTGGGTGGGTGGCCGCTACTCCGTCGACTCCGCCATTGGCCTGTCGCTGATGTGCACCATCGGCCCGCTGGACTTCATGCGCTTCCTCGAGGGCTTCCACGCCATGGATGAGCACTTCCGCACCGCGCCCCTGGAGCAAAACGTTCCGGCGCTGATGGGTCTGCTCGGCGTCTGGTACTCCAACTTCTTCGGCGCGCAGACCCATGCGGTGCTGCCCTACTCCGAGGACCTCGGACGCTTCCCGGCCTACCTGCAGCAGCTGACCATGGAGTCCAACGGCAAGTCCGTGCGCCGCGACGGCACCGCCGTGAGCGCCGGGACCGGTGAGATTTACTGGGGCGAGCCGGGCACCAACGGCCAGCATGCCTTCTTCCAGCTCATGCACCAGGGCACCAAGCTCATCCCGGCGGACTTCATCGGCTTTGCCCGTCCGAAGGAAGACTTCCCCACCGCGGACGGCACCGGTTCGATGCATGACCTGCTCATGGGCAACTTCTTCGCACAGACCAAGGTCTTGGCCTTTGGTAAGACGGCAGAAGAGATTGCCGCTGAGGGCGTGGACCCGGCCGTGGTCCCGCACAAGGTGATGCCGGGCAACCGCCCATCCACCACAATCCTGGCGGAGGAACTCACCCCGCAGGCCCTCGGCGCGCTGATCGCGCTCTACGAGCACATCGTGTTCACCCAGGGCATCATTTGGGACATCAACTCCTTCGACCAGTGGGGCGTGGAGCTGGGCAAGCAGCAGGCCAATGACCTGGCACCGGCAGTCTCCGGCAAGGAGGAGGCCGCATCCGGCGATGGTTCCACCGATGCTCTGATCGGTTGGTACCGCAAGCACCGCTAAGCACTGCTTGGCGACGTCCCCCCGGCCGAACGGTCGGGGGTTCACCCGTTTTTGACGCGCAATCGACGTGCGGGATCGCCAACGCCGCGGAGGCCCTGTGGGCGCCCACGTGAGGATTTACCTATCGGGCGGCCCCCGTGGGCTCGCCCGCGTGGCGATTTACCCGCCGGGCGGTCCAAGTCCGCGTTGCGCGGCTTGATACGCAGCCTGGGCGGTTATCGGTTCTCCCCAGGGCGGGATGTAGTCCACATCGCCGCGAATCCTAAACACGTAGCCAGCACCTGTTGGTTTCTCCGGGTCATCGTCATTAATGCCGTTGTGATAGGCGCACAACATGGTCAGATTCGGCGGGTTGGTAGCCCCTCCTGCCTTCCACGGCACGAGGTGATGCACCTGGGCATAATCAGCGGGCTTGTTACAGCCCTTCCTGGCACAGGTGGGATGTTCAGCACTGGCCATGATGCGCTGCTCAAACCCGGCTAAACGCTTCATCCGGTGCAGCCACACCGGCCCGATCGCGGGGTGGATGAGGGTTACGTAGCCGATCTCGGCAAACTTATAGTTCAGAAATTCCGTGCCGGTCATGCGGCCGCCATTGGTCAGCTCAAGGACGATGTCATCGCCGTCGCCGCTCACAATCTTGTCGAGCTTGTCCAAGGTGACAACGACGCTGGTGAGCACGGCTGGTTTGGTTCCGCCATGGGATTTGTTGAAGAAGACGTGGTTGGCTGCTTCCAGCAGGTTGTTCTGGTTGATGGATTCCAGCACGCCGCGCATCTCGGTCACGGTCATGGGGTCATCGGTAATGGTCAGCGAGTGCGGACCATCAGCGCGATAGGTCATGCGCACACCAGGTGTGGGCACGCGTTTGGGCTTGAGCTCTTTTAAGCGCTTGGCCGCCACGGCTGGGATGTTCGGTGCTGGTGTGCCGGCGAGCTTGACCCGTAGGTTCCAAGCATGCAGCTGGTTCTTCAGCTTCTTCGTATAGGACTCAATGAGGCTCAGCGTGGCCAGATCATGGCGTTGTTCGGCGGCTCGGCTGCGGGCAGTGCGTTGCTTTCCCGTGAACTTGGTAGCGCCGAAGTAGATGTGGTTCAAGCCAGCCAATTCGGCGGCATCGGCAGGTGAAGCGCCGAGTGCGCGTAAGCGTTTCTCCCCTCCTACCGCCTGCTCCACCAAAGAAATCCCCGAGTTGCGGTAGGAGAAATAGGTCTCTAAATCCCCCATGACCCAGAACACTAAAACACCCTAGGCAACCCCGCAACCGGAGACAGAGATTTTAGAGCTTGATCATCGACTCCCAGCCAAAGGGGATGTGGTCAGAGTCCACGATCTTGCGGCCGAACGGGAAGCACGTCACCGGGATCATCTTCAGGTTGGCCAGAGCCACCGGGATGCCCACGATGGTCACTGCCTGCGCCGCTGCAGTGGTGACGTGGCCGATGGCCAGCCACAGGCCAGCGACAAGGAACCAGACAACGTTAGAGAACCGAGACATGCCACCGGTACCTTTGACCGGTTGAATGACGGAGCGCCCAAAGGGCCACAGCGCGAAATTCGCCATACGCATCGAGGCCACACCGGCAGGAATCGTCACGACGGGGATGCAGGCCAGGATGCCGAGGAGGAAGTAGCCCAGTGCGAGGACAAGGCCACCAGTTGCCAACCAGATGATGTTCAAAATGATCTTCATGCATCCCAGCCTAGCGACGCGGCTGGCAGTGCGGGCACCACCAGATGACGCGCTCCAACTCTCCTTCATCGCCGCCGGCGTCCACACCACCCAGCGTGGATTTCTCAATGAGCGTGCCGCAGCGCCGGCAGCGCTGACGGTTGCGTCCGAAGACATAGGTGGTCTCCCCTGCCCTTTTCACGCCGGTGGTCACACGTACCGGCGAGTCTCGGTTGGCCCAGATGAGGCGACGGGAGATGGTGAGGATCTGGGGGACGTCGACAAGCGCTACAGGTGTTGCTGGATGAACGCCGGCCAGGAAGCAGACCTCGGCGCGGTATTCGTTGCCCAAGCCTGCCACGTTGCGCTGGTCCAGGAGGGCCGCGCCGATGCTGCGCTCGGGGCGCGACTCAATGCGGTGCACAGCCTCCTCAAAGCCGCCTTCCGCCCATTCTGGCGCGAGGATGTCGGGGCCTAGGTGCGCCATGCGCTGCTCAAACTCGCGGGATGGAAAGACCTCGACCAGCCCTAGCCAGTGCCCCACCAGCTCAATATCACGCGGGGTGTTTTCCATCTGTAGCACCACGCGGGCGCTGTGGCCGGGCTTGCGCCAGCGGTCCCCGGCGTAGTGGATGGCCCACGTGCCTTCCATCTTGAGGTGGGTATGAAGGATGAGCTCACCCCCGAAGTCCATGAAGAAGTGCTTGCCATAGGGCCAGACCTCCTCGCACACCAGCCCGTCGAAACGCACGGTGGCATAGCGCGGCACGCGCAGGGAGGAGGAGGTTACGCGCCGGCCTTCCATGAACTGCAGCCGATTCGACAGCTGCAGTACGGAATCACCCTCGGGCACAGCAGAACCTCCTCACCAAACGGGTGCCTACTCTACCGGCGCATCCTTTCCCGCACCGAATGCCAACGCGCCCGGTTCCCACGGGGTAACCACGTGCTGGCGGGAAAGGTCTTCGATCTTCTTCACGCCGAGCAGCTGGAGGGTGTTCTTGAACTCCTCCGCGAGCAGCTCAATGACGCGGTCGACGCCTTCCTTGCCGCCGGCCATCAGCCCGTAGAGGTAGGCGCGGCCGATGAGGACGAAATCCGCACCCAGAGACAGCGCAATGGCGATGTCGACGCCGGACATAATGCCGGAGTCGTAGATGATCTCCACGTCCGGGCCTACCTCCGCGCGCACGGCCTCAAGGGCTTGGAGGGTGTTGACCACGCGGTCGAGCTGGCGCCCGCCGTGGGAGGAGACCACGATGCCGTCGGCGCCAAGGTCGATGACCTTGCGGGCGTCCTCGGGGTTGACGATTCCCTTGACGAAGAGCTTGCCCGTCCACTGCTTGCGAATCCACGCTAGGTCCTCGAAGTTGAGGCCTGGGTCAAACATGGTGTTGACCAGCTCGCCTAGTGTGCCGGTGGTCGAGGTCAGGGAGGCAAAGGTGACCGGGTCCGTGGTGAGGAAGTTGAACCACCACTCGGGGCGCCACGCGGCGTCGAAGACGGTGCCGGCGGTCAGGCGCGGCGGGATGCGCATGCCGTTACGGGTATCGCGCAGACGCTGGCCCGCCACGGGCGTATCCACGGTGACCACGAGGGTTTCATAGCCGTTGGCGGCAGCGCGTTCGATGAGTTCCTGGCAGGCGGAGTGATCCTTCCACAGGTAAAGCTGGAACCAGCGGCGGCCGCTATTGCCTTGCGACGCCGCGACCTCCTCCACCGAGCGCGTGCCCATCGTGGAGAGCGTGAACGGGATGCCTGCGTCGCGGGCGGCTTGGGAACCAGCGTCCTCGCCTTCGGCATGCATGAAGCGGGTAAAGCCGGTCGGCGCGATGCCGAAAGGCAGGGCCGCGGGCTCTCCGGCGATCTCGGTGCTCAAGGAGATGTCGTGCGCGCCATTGAGCACGTTGGGCATGAGGCGAACGTCGCGGAAGAAATCGCGGGATTCGCGGTAGCTGACCTCATCGCGGGCGGCACCGTCGACGTAGTCGAAGGCAGCCTTGGGTGTGCGGCGCTTGGCAATCTTGCGCAGATCCCACACATCAGCGGCCTCTGCCAGGCGTGCTGTCCGGCGGTCGAGGTTGGGTGCTTCGAACCGCATGAGGTTCTTGAGCTCGGACACGTTGGGCAGTTGGCGCTTTAGCCGCATGGAAACAAGACTCCTTTTCTATTGGGCTATCAGCTTTTGAGGTTAGACCCATGAAAAGCCCGTGGGCTAAATGAAGGTGAATATCATTCAGCGGCGTCGCCGACGCGGGCGAAAACCGCCTGGGCTTCCCGGTGCAGTCGATGGGCCACCAGACTCAGTGGAATCCTCCGGATCATCGAAGGACAGCTCCTCCATCGCCTCGACGGCGCGGCGCCCACCGCGACGTGCGGGACGGTAAGGTTCAGCGGAGCGCGTGGCTTCTCCAGATTTGCCGTGCTGTCCTGCACGGCCGGAAGAGGCGGTGTGGGCAGAGCCAGTAATCCGCACGCCCTTCGGGGTCAGTGCCGCGCCCAGTGCGCGCAGCTCACCGCCCAGCTTCGACTCGAAGATGGGCCGCCCGTTCGCTTTCTCAATGACCAGCTTGTTCAAGCGCCCGGCGGCCACCAGCTCGTTGAGGCCTGCAAGCACTGCGGCTAGTACCTCGGTGCGCTCGATTCCCTCGGGCAAAGCGTTGAAGAACGTGGTCAACGTCTTTCCGCCCCGGGTCAGGTGAGCCACCGGCAGTCCATCCATGAGCACCACCAAGGCACCCGCGGCGCGGGTGGGGCGGGCCGCGGATTCGCCGGCATCGGTAGTGGGCCAGGGCAGCGCCGCACCATAGGGGTTGGCAGGGTCGGTCGCGGCCAGGACATAGGCCTGCGGCTCGCGGGTTCCGGAGGGCCAGCCCGTAACATCGGGGGAATCATCCACCCCGCGCAGGCGATCGATGACCGCAGGCGTGGAGAACTGCGCCGCGCCCAAGCCCTCAATGACGTAGCCGCGCATCGCCTTGCCGGATTCCTCGAAGCCGGAGAGCACCTTGTAGGCCAAGGCGAAGCCGCCGAGGACATCCTCGGCCACCACAGACCCGCGGGTAAGCACGCCGTAGCGGTCCAGCCAGGCCTCGCCGTGCGCGATGGAACGCGAGGTTGCGTCCGTAGCAGCTGGAACGGAGAGCGACCAGCGTCCCACCACGTCCGGTGCGGTCGGTGTACCGGAAGCATTGTGTGCTTGCGCAAAGGACGTGCGCCCCATGCGCAGGCGCGAGCGCGTTGGCCGACGCCGCGCGCGATGCGCCGTACGCCCGGCACGCCCACCTGCTGCCAGGTGGGCCCGGATAGGAGCGAAGGAATCGGGGCTGACCAGACCTGCTTCCACCAAGCCCCAGAGCGCCTCCCGGACCTCCTCGGGTGTGCCGCTGAGCTGCGGTTGAATATCGGAGATGAGGTAGCTACCGCCACCTTGCAAAGCCTCCAGCAGCTGGGTCTGCAGCATGGACACGCCCGCCTCTTCCGCAGAGACCTGCGGGGCGAGCTGCGCGGCATAATCCGCCGGCAACAGCATGATCCACGGGTCGTTGGAGCCAGCCTTGCCCGCGCCCACGATGAGGACCTCGCCACTGGCGGTGAGCTCATCGAGCATCGTCGGCGAATAATCCCCTACACGCGCAGGCAAGATGAGGCTCTCCCAGGCGGAGGCCGGCAGGCGCACGCCGGCCAGCTGCTCGATGACGGCGAAGACGCCGTCCACCCCACGCAGCACCGGGCGCCGGCCCACCGCCGCCACCTGCTGCCAGTCCGGCAGGAAACGCCCGAAAGCTGCGGGCGAAACCGGCTGCGTGGCCGCCCGGGCAGCCGCCAGCGAGCGCGAGCGGATGACCTTGAGCACTTCTGCCGCGCAGTACTCCTGTTCCTCCACGCCCTGCCGGTAGTGCCCCGCCAAGATGGAATCCAGACCGTTCAGCGTGGAATGTGCCACTGCGGCTGACAGGCCAAAGGCTTCCTGCACATCGCGCGCCACAAACGGACCGCGCGTGCGCGCCCAGCGGCTGACCAGCTGGTCCACGGCGTCGGTAATCGTGGCCTGCTGGGCGGGGATGCCGGGTGGGACGGGGATGCCGAGGCCGTCGCGAAGCAGCGGCGCATCGAGTGCTTGGGCCACGTGCTCGCGGCCGTTGATGCGCACCCGCATGATGCGCGCGCCCAGCGCATCGAGTGCGCGCAGAGGCACCGTGGCGTGCGCACCAAACTCCTCGACCGGGATGGGGCCCAGCACGCGCAGGAGGTCCGCGACCTCCTCGGTGGTGCGCGCCTGGCGTTCCAGGGTGGTGCGCTGTAGCTGGGCATGGACCTCGGCGATGATGGAGCCGTCGAGAAGCTCGCGCAACTCCACCGTGCCCAAAAGCTTCGCCAACAGCGCCGGGTCCAGCGCCAGGGCCGCCGCGCGCTTTTCCGCCAGGGGCGAGTCCCCCTCGTATATGAATGCGCCGGTGTAGTTGAACAGCAGCGAAGATGCGAACGGCGAAGGCTGCTCCGTGGTGACCTCCGCGATGCGCACGCGGCGGTGCGCCAGCTCCCGCATGACCTCCGTCAACGCCGGCAGGTCGTAGACATCCTGCACGCACTCGCGCACGGTCTCCAGGATGATGGGGAAAGAGGGGTAACTGCGGGCGACGTCGAGAAGCTGCTCCGCGCGCTGGCGCTGCTGCCACAACGGCGCGCGCTTGCCGGGGTTACGCCGCGGCAGAAGCAGCGCTCGCGCCGCGCACTCCCTAAACCGGGAGGCAAAAAGCGCGGAGTTGCCTACCTGCTCGGTGACGATGTCCGCGATCTCATCGGCGTCGAAAAGAAAGAGCGCCGCATCCGGATCCGCCTCCCCCTGCGGCAGGCGCAGCACGATGCCGTCATCGCCCGCCACGGCCTGGGCATCCATCCCGGTGCGCTCCGCCACGCGCTGCCCCACCGCCAGCGCCCACGCCGCATTCACCGGCCGGCCAAACGGGGTGTGCAACAGCACGCGCCAATCCCCCAGCTCGTCCGTGAAGCGCTCCAGCAGCAGCGTCTTTTCATCCGGGATGATCCCGGTGGCCTCGTTCTGCTCCCGCAGGTAGGCGGCGATATTGCGCCGCGCATTCTCATCCGCACCGCGCACCACCGACGGATCCGCGAGCGCCTCACGCCGGAATGCACCCAACGCCTTGCCCAGCTCATAGGGACGCCCAGCTTGGTCACCGTTCCAGAAAGGCAAACGCCCGGTGTGCCCCGGCGCGGGTGTCACCAACACCTGGTCGCGCGTGATCTCCTCCACACGCCAGCTCGTCGCACCGAGGGTGAAGATATCCCCCACCCGGGTTTCATAGACCATTTCCTCATCGAGCTCACCCACGCGGCGCGGCGCGGAACCAGCCTCACCAGTACCCACCAGGAAGACGCCGAACATGCCGCGGTCCGGGATGGTGCCGCCGTTGGTCACCGCCACGCGTTGCGCGCCGGGGCGCGGGGTGAGCACGCCCGTCACGCGGTCATAGACCACCCGGGGTTTGAGCTCCGCAAAATCCGTCGACGGGTACACACCACTGACCAAGTCCAGAACGGAGTCGAAGACCTCGCGTGCTAGGTCCTTATAGGGCCAGGCGCGGCGCACGGTGTCGTACCAACTGTCGGCCTCGAGTCCCTCGCTCGTGCCCGCGCTTGCCGACGCCACCACCGCCGCCACCGTCTGCTGTGCCAAGACATCCAACGGGTTGCGCGGGGAGTGCATCTCCTCAATGAGGCCCTCCTCCATGCGGGCTACGGTGAGTGCTGATTGCACGAGGTCCGCGCGGTGCTTGGGATAGAAGGAACCGTGGGAGACCGCGCCGACGGAGTGCCCGGCGCGGCCCACGCGCTGCAGGCCGGAGGCCACCGATGGTGGGGATTCCACCTGCACCACTAGCTCCACCGCGCCCATGTCGATGCCCAGTTCCAGCGAGCTCGTAGCCACCACGGCTTTGAGCGTGCCTTCTTTGAGCATGGTTTCCGTCAACGCGCGCTCATCCTTGGACACCGAACCGTGGTGCGCGCGGGCAATAACCGCAGGAGCCTTCCCGGCGACGTCGACCTGCTTCATCAGCTGGGCCGGGTCGCGCCGGGTCGCTGGGCTCAAGGACTCCGGATCGTGCTCCTGGGCATAGAGCTCGTTAAGCCGGCTGGTGAGCCGCTCGGCGGTGCGGCGTGAGTTGACGAAGACGAGAGTGGAGCGCTGCTCCATGACCTCGGCGTAGAGCTCTTCCTCGATGAAGGGCCAGATGGACTTCGCCGTGGGCAGGGCGGAGTCTCCTACCCCGCCCTCTTCCTTGCGTTGCGCGTTTACGCGCAACGCGTCTTGGGGGCCTTGGGTGATGCCAAGGGGGTCGTCGACAGTCGCCTCCCCGATGGGCGAGCCTTGCTCCGGGGTGGGCAGGTCCGACATGTCCTCGACCGGCACGTGGACGTCGAGCTGCCAGCGCTTCTTGGCGGGCGGTGCGATGATGTCGACGGGACGGTCGCCGCCCAAGAAGTTGGCGACAGCACTCAGCGGGCGCACCGTGGCGGAGAGCCCAATGCGCTGAAACTCCCCGGCGATGAGCGCGAGGCGTTCCAAAGTCAGGGCCAGGTGCACTCCGCGCTTGGTGCCGGCCAGGGCGTGGATCTCATCGATGATGACAGTATCCACGGTCTTCAGAATCCCCGCCGCTTTGGAGGTAAGCATGAGGTATGCCGATTCCGGCGTGGTGATGAGGATGTCCGGGGGCTTGCGCACTTGGCGGGCACGCTCGGCTTGCGGGGTATCGCCGGAGCGGACTCCCACAGTGATATCCGGCACGTCGAGGCCTAGGCGCTCAGAGGTGCGGGCGATGCCGTTGAGCGGGGCGCGCAGATTATTCTCCACATCCACGCCCAAGGCCTTTAGTGGTGAGATATACAGCACTCTCACGCCATCATGAGCTCCCTCGCGGGAGGGCTCAGTACTCAGCGGCAGGGCGGTCTGGCCTTCGCGCTCCACCAAAGAATTCAGCGCCCACAAAAATGCCGCGAGCGTCTTACCGGAACCGGTTGGTGCTACAACCAGTGCGTTCGCGCCGCCGGAAATCGCCTCCCACGCCTGCTCTTGGACCGGGGTGGGGGCAGCAAATACGTCGGCGAACCAGCCAGCAACCTGCGGGCGGAACTTCGCCAGAACGTTTTTGGACATGCCCTACTGTATCGCGCGCGCTAATCTGGTCACTATGACCGTTGAGATTTCTGATTCCCGTCTAACCAACTCCCTCGCCGATGGCTGTGGCGAGATCCTCAAAGGCGTGCGCAACGGTGGCCTGCTGCGCGGCTTGGCGCTGGGTGATGCCGGCGATGAAGCCGCTCAGGAATGGATCGCCCGCGTCCTTGAGCAGCACCGCCCGCAGGATGGCGTCCTGTCGGAAGAGGCTGCCGATGACTTGAGCCGCTTGAAGAAGGAACGCGTCTGGATCATTGACCCGCTCGACGGCACCAAGGAGTTCGCCACCGGCCGCCAGGACTGGGCCGTTCACATCGCGCTGGTCGAAAACGGCACCCCTACCCACGCGGCAGTCGGCATGCCAGACATGGGCGTGACCTTTAAGTCTTCCGAAGTGCGCGCGGTGACCGGCCCGCTGTCCAAGAAATTCGTGGTTTCCCGCAACCGCCCGCCGAAGGTGGCGGATTACGTCGCGGAGAAGATGGGCTTTGAGACGGTCGGCGCGGGCTCCGCAGGCGCGAAGGCCATCCACGTGCTGTTGGGTGACTATGACGGTTATATCCACGCCGGCGGTCAGTACGAGTGGGACCAGGCCGCCCCGGTGGGCGTGGCCTTGGCCGCGGGCCTGCACTGCTCGCGCCTGGACGGCTCCCCCATCAAGTTCAACAATGAGGACACCTTCATTCCGGATCTTTTAATCTGCCGCCCCGAGCTAGCAGACGAGATTCTGGAGCACGCCGCCGCCTACGCGGAGGCCAACGGCGGGTACTAGGTTTCTTGTGTGGGGTTCCCCTCCTACGCAGCGCCGCTAAGTCAAAGTCCCAACTCGTCTGCAAGACGAGCAACCATTCGAGCATGAAACTCGTGGTAGTCATTTAGTGTGTCTTTGCCGAGGTAACCGAAAACCTCGGCATTAATCACGCCAATTATCTGTATCCACGCCTCAAGCGCCTTTTCCATGACGTCAGCGGGAAGTTCCACATCAAGCTCATCAGATGCCGCCGCAAGGTCTTGCGAGAGCTGAGAGGAACGCGGTTCTAACTCTTTAACCGAGGTCTCAGTTAACAAAACGGCTAGTCGCCGACTAACTTTTGTACCCGCACCCGTTGTTTCTGAGGCGGGCGCTTCGTATCCAATGATGGGCGTGCCGTAAATAAGCGCCCACCTTTGAGGAAATTTCAAAGCCCACATCCTCATAGCGGCCACAAGGCTCACGAATTTAGCTCGCGTCCCAGTGGCCGCACCCACTCCTTGGGCAACGGCGCCATCGAGCGCTTCAAACGCATCGATAATCAGCATCGTTAATAGGTGGGCCCTGTCGGGCACATAGCGGTAGATACCCGAAGAAACTATCCCCAAATCACGAGCAATTGCACGCAGATTCAAGGCTTCTGGGCCACCTGCATCAAGCTGCTTTCGTCCGAGCTCAACAATGCGCGACATCGTCTCTTCGCGAGCACGCGCTCTTGGTGTCATCGACATATGAAAACTATATCAACACAAAAGAGAGCACTGCTCTTGACGGTAGCCGAGTGCACCTATAGCCTTAGAGAGCACCAGTCACTAATAAGAGTGGAGGACACTCAATGCACTTTCTCATCACCGGCGCGGGCCCCGTTGGCCGTGCACTATCACGTGAACTCGCAAAAAGAGGGCACACATGCACAATCATGACGCGGCGACAGCCCCAATTCGCCACCAGTGAAAACGTTGATTTCAAGAAGGGCGACGCAACATACAGTGACGCCTACCCAGACCAGATCGACGGCATTGCCCACTGCATCCACGCCCCATATGACGCACAAAAGTGGCGCGACCTACTCATTCCAGCTGAAGAAACCGTGCTGAAGGTAGCCACCCAACTAGGCATCCCCGTCGTCTTCCCCGAATCGATGTATGGGTTCGACCAGACTTACGAGGTGATTTCGCCTGATACTCCCCTCACCCGATCTCGCAATGGAAAACCCGGTGTTCGAGCGACCCTAATCGAGAACCGCTTAGCCTCCCCCTCGCGCACTACCTCGGTAATCGCGGCCGATCTGTACGGACCAGATGCCGGCCCCGGATGCGTCTACCATCAGCTCATCATTGGGAAGAAGCGTCCCCTTGCTCTTTTTAACGCACACGCTAAACACTCGGTCACGTATCTTCCAGACTTTGCACGAGCGTTGGCAGACGCACTTTTAGATGATTCGACACCCCCAATAATTTCCACACCTTGCGCTCCCGCTCTGACTCAAGCTGAGTTTGCTCGACGTGCCGGATGCCAACACTCCCCCATCACTATTCACCCATGGATGCTGAAAGTAGCTGGCGTTGCCAGCACGGGCCTCCGAGGACTGAAAGAAATGAGATACCTGTGGGACCGTCCCTCAATTCTTACCGGCGCCACGTCCTCATGGCAGGCGACCCCAACCGACGAGGCTCTAGAGGTTATTTATCAAGCCCAGCTGTCGAAATAACAAATCTCATCACCAGTACCCCTACCGCTCTACCTAAGATTTCTCCAACGTGAGGTTGCCCGCAAATCGTGGACACGTAGTGG